>NZ_RAWQ01000119.1:0-32243 GCF_003668965.1 Corallococcus sp. AB030 | reverse complement strand
CCCGGGAGGGTGGGGGCACCAGGCAGGCAGCCGGACGTGAATGGGGTGTGCGGCGGGACTTCTCCCACACACCCTTCCTGACCACCTTGAGGGACAGACCGGGGCAGCCGGGACGCCAGGCAGGCGTTCGGCGGTGGTGCCCTGGAAGTCATCCTGTCGGAGGCACGGTCGTGGACCTCGAATCAGAACGCCTGGAGCGCAGCCAGTTGGAGACGCTCTCCACCCCCGAACTCATCCGGCACGCGCTGTCGGAGACCCGCCTGTTGGTGAAGGCGGAGGTGATGCACGCCAAGAAGGAGCTGAAGCAGGAGCTGCAGGCGGCCAAGCTGGCGGGCATCTTCCTGGGCGCCGGAGCCGTGCTGGCCCTCACGTCGCTGGCCGTGCTCTTCGTCGCGCTGGGCCTGGCGCTGCCCCTGGGGGCCGCCGTGGGCGTGCTCATCGTGGGCGCGGTGCTGCTGGCCGTGGCCGGCCTCCTCCTGTTCCTGGGCACGAAGCGGATTCCCAAGAAGCCGCTGGTCCACACCCAGGAGCGCTTGAAGACGGACCTTCAAATGACCCGGGAGACGCTGCAATGAGCCAGGCACCCGAGACCGAAGCGCACGTCGACCATGCCATCACCAGGCGCATGGGCGACCGCGAGCAGGTGGAGCAGACCGCGGACCGCATCCGCGACGAGCTGCTGCTCACCCTGGAGGAGCTGGACCGCCGGCGCACCCGCGCCACGGACGTGCGCTACCACGTCAACCAGAACAAGGACCTGCTCATCACCGTGGGCGCGGCCGCCCTGGTGGCGGTGGGCCTGGGCGTGGGCCTCGCCATCTACCGCGCCCGCCACCACGACGAGCGCGTGCGCCGCATGCGCCGCAAGGCCCTGGAGCGCGCCTGGGCCCACCCGGACCGCGTGGCCACCAGCATCGAGGACAAGCCGCTGGGCGCGGAGCTGGGCCGCAAGGTGGTGATGATCTTCGCCACCTCGCTCGCCACCGCCGTGGCCCGCAACTCCATCCAGACCCTGGTGCCCTCGCGGGCCATCGCCAAGGTGCCTGCGGACAAAGATAAGAAATCCTGAATGCGCAAAATGCGCGCATAAAGCAGACTGATGTCCATGACGGACCTGCTCTATGCGCGCGCGCAGATGGGGCTCTCGCTCGCGTTCCACATCGTGTTCGCGGCGGCCGGCGTGGCGTTGCCGGTGCTGATGGTGTTGAGCGACCTGAAGCACCGGCGCACGGGGGACGCGGACTACCGGAAGCTCAGCGAGAAGCTGGCCAAGGGCACCGCCATCCTGTTCGCGGTGGGCGCGGTGAGCGGGACGGTGCTCTCGTTCGAGCTGGGCCTGCTGTGGCCGGAGTTCATGGGCCGCTATGGCGAAGTGATTGGCCTGCCCTTCAGCCTGGAGGGCGTGGCCTTCTTCACCGAGGCCATCTTCCTGGGCATCTACCTGTACGGCCGCGAGCGCGTGTCGCCGGGCCTGCACCTCTTCAGCGGCGTGATGGTGGCGGTGAGCGGCGCGGCGAGCGCGTTCTTCGTCACGCTGGTGAACACGTTCATGAACAACCCGTCCGGCTTCACGCCCACGCCGTCGGGGCCCACGGACGTGCAGCCGCTGGTGGCCATGTTCAGCCCCGGCTGGCAGTACCAGACGGCGCACGTGCTGCTGTCCTGCTATCAGGCCAGCGCGTTCGCGATGGCGGGCATCCACGCCTTCATCCTGCTGAGGCATCCGGGCGCCGCGTTCCACAAGAAGGCGCTGTCCATCGCGCTGCCGCTTGCGTGCATCACCGCGCTCGCGCAGCCGCTGGTGGGGGACCTGTCCGCGAAGCACGTGGCGCGCGAGCAGCCCGTGAAGCTGGCCGCGATGGAGGCGCACTTCCACACGGAGTCGGGCGCGCCCCTGAAGGTGGGGGGATGGCCGGACGTCGAGACGGGCACCGTAGCGGGCGCCATCGACCTGCCGAAGGGGCTCTCCATCCTGGCGTTCGCGGATCCCAACGCGGAGGTGAAGGGCCTGAACGAGTTCCCCCGCGACGTCTGGCCGCCGGTGGCCAAGGTGCACATGGCCTTCCAGGTGATGGTGGGTACGGGCAGCCTGATGGCGCTGCTCGCGCTGGCCACGCTGTGGCGCAGGTGGCGGGGCCGCGAGTGGCCGCACGGCAGGGGCATGATGCGCGCCTGGCTCTGGTCGGGGCCGCTGGGGCTGGTGGCGCTGGAGGCGGGGTGGCTCGTCACGGAGTGGGGCCGGCAGCCCTGGATCGTCCGGGACGTGATGCGCACGGGCGAGGCGGTGACGCCGGTGCCGCACCTGGCCGCGCCGTTCTTCACCTTCACGGCGGTGTACCTGTTCCTCGGGGTGACGGTGCTCTTCGTGCTCTGGCGGCAGGTGGCGGGCACGCTGCCCGGGTCCAAGACGCCCGGCGCGCCCGCGGATGGCGAGGTGTCCCATGCCCATTGAGACGACGGTGCTGGGGTTCGCGGTGGCGGGTACGCTCGTGCTGTACGCGCTCCTGGGCGGGGCGGACTTCGGCGGCGGGGTGTGGGACCTGCTGGCCCGAGGGCCTCGCAAGGCGGAGCAGCGCGCGCTCATCGCCCGCGCCATCGGACCGGTGTGGGAGGTGAACCACGTCTGGCTCATCGTGGGGCTGGTGCTGCTCTTCAGCGGCTTCCCGCGCGCCTTCGCGGCGCTGAGCGTGGCGCTGCACGTGCCCCTGACGCTGCTGGTGCTGGGCATCGTGTTCCGGGGCACGGCGTTCACCTTCCGCGCCTACGACACGCGCGGGGACGCGGTGGAGCGCCGCTGGGGCGTGGTGTTCAGCGTCGCGAGCGTGGTGGCGCCGCTGCTGCTGGGCATGTGCGTGGGCGCGGTGGCCAGCGACGCCATCCGCATGCAGGGGCACGCGGTGGTGAGTGGCTTCTTCGCGTCGTGGCTGTCGCCCTTCGCGCTGTCCGTGGGCGTGCTGACGCTGGGCCTGTTCGCGTTCCTGGCGGCCGTGTACCTCACGCATGAAGCGCCGACGCCGGAGCTGGCGGAGGACTTCCGGCGCCGGGCGCTGGTGACGGGCGGGCTCCTGTTCCCGCTGGCCCTGGCCGCCCTGCTGCTGTCGCGCGAGGGCGCACCCCGGGTGTGGACGGGCCTGCTACAGACGCCGTTCGCGCTGGCACTGCATGTGGGGACCGCGGTGGCGGCGGTGACGGCGTTCGCGCTCCTGTGGACGCGGCGCTTCCGGGCCGCGCGGGTGGCGGCGGCCACGCAGGGCGGGCTCATCGTGCTGGGGTGGGCGGTGTCGCAGGCGCCTTACCTCGTCTACCCGAACCTGACGCTCCAGAGCGCCGCGGCGCAGCCGGTGGTGCAGCGGCTGCTCCTGGTGGCGCTCGGAGTGGGCCTGGTGACGGTGGTGCCGTCGCTGGTGCTGCTGTTCCGAGTCTTCGGTCCCCGGGGCCAGGAGCCCCAGGCTCCCCAGGCTCCCCAGGCTCCGGAGGTGCCTACGACTTGAGCACGGGGAACAGCGGCGGGTGCACGACGCGGGGCTTCTCGTCGCCTCGCGCCACCAGCACGCGGGCCCCTTCGAGCAGGTCCTCCGAGTCCAGGGCCTCCACCACGGTGCGCGCGGCGCTGTCGGCGTCCATCACGCGGCAGTGCACGCGCATGACGCCCTCCTCCGTCTCGCCGCCCTCCACCTCGCCGTTGCCCGTCCAGCCGAGCGCGTCCGTGAGCAGCTCCTCCACGGCGCTGCGCTGCTCGAAGTCGTGGCCGGTGCCCTTGCCCTGCACGGCGTACTCGACGAGCAGCACGGCCATGGCGTCCGGTTCGGGCTCGTCGTAGCCGGCGTCCACCAGGGATTCGGCCTCTTGGGCGATGACCATGTCGGGGTCCTCGTCCGGGGGGACGGGAACGGTCTTCTGCTCGCCTCCATCACCGACGGTGCCCCAGTGCACCGTGACGACACCCTCGTGCTCCCAGGCTTCCCAGTAGCGGAGGGTGTCGCCGTCCTTCATGTAGAGCTTCAGCAATGCGTTGGCCTCATTCGCGCGGACTCCATACCGCAACCGGGCTCAGTAGGCACGGCCCTGGCCTCCGTCCACGGGGACGGTGGAGCCCGTCACCCACTTCGCCCGCTCCGAGCAGAGGAAGGCGACCACGTCCGCCACCTCCTCGGGCGTGCCGAAGCGGCCCCAGGGAATCTGCTCGCGCACCATCTTGGCCACCGCCTCCGGGTCGTGCTGATTGCGCCGGTCCCAGCTGCCGCCGGGGAAGAAGATGGAGCCCGGGGCCACGGCGTTGACGCGGACGCGGTGGGACGCCAGGTCCACGGCCATCTCCTTGGTGAGCGCGATGAGGCCCGCCTTGGCAGCGCTGTAGGGCGCGCTGGTGGCGTACTCGCGGCCGAAGATGGAGCTGATGTGCACGATGCTGCCGCCGCCGCACTGTCGCATCAGCGGCACCGCGCGCTGGCTGCACCACACGGCGGACATCAGGTTGCGCTGGATGACGTCGTTCCACTGCTGGGTGCTGGCCGCGTCGAAGGCGCCCGCGCCGCCGCTGCCGCCCACGTTGTTCACCAGGATGTCCATTGAACCGAAGGCGCGCACCGCGGAGTCCACCGCCAGGTACGCGCCCTCCTGCGTGGCCACGTCCGTGACCACCGTCGCCACCTGGGCGCCCTCGGAGCGCAGCTCCTTCGCGAGGACCTCCAGCGGCTCCGGATTGCGCGCGCACACGCACACCCTGGCGCCTTCGCGCGACAGCACCATGGCGATGGCCCGCCCGATGCCCCGGCTGCTACCGGTGACGAGCGCCGTCTTTCCCGTGATTCCCAGTTCCATACCGTCCCTTCTACCGCCGGGCAGGGCCGGGTGGGGGACGGGATTCACCGGGGCGTTCAAAGCCGTTCGAAGATGTCCAGGCGCCAGGTGCCCTCCATCTCGCCGCGCAGATGGCGCAGGCGCCTGGGGGGGAGCCGGCGGAAGGAGTCGTGGACCTCGTGGCCGCTGCAGCGCATGTCGCGCGTCTGGCCGGTCCAGTGCACGAGGACCAGGTGCCCGCCGGGCTCCAGGTGCTCCAGGATGCGCTGCTGCGCGAGGGCCAGCTCCGGGAGGCTCCAGTAGGCGCCGCGCCCGGATACGAGGGTGAGGTCGAAGGTCTGCTCGGGGTAGCGCTCCGGCACGTTCATCCGCTGGAAGCGCACGTGCGACAGGTGGCGGCAGCGGTGGATGGCGCGGGCCTGGGCGGAGTCGGAGGTCTCCAGGGAGAGCAGGGCGTCACAGCGCGCCTGGAGCTTCTCCGTGAGCAGGCCGATGGCGCCGCCAATCTCCAGGGCGGAGCGGTAGTGCGCGCGGGGAAGCGAGGCCAGGGTGACGTCATCGCGGCTGCGCACGCAGCCGTGCGCGGCGAAGGGCCACGGGTCTTCGGCTTCTTGAGTCGGGAGGGGAGGGGCCAGCAGGAAGGCAGGTGAAGATTTCATCGAGAGGGGTCCTGGAGGATGTCGAATCCTCACGATGGGACCCACTCAAGCCCTCCACATCCCGTGCGCCCGGGGCCATGAAGGTGTCGACCCTGGGGCAGTCCGAGCGTCGGGAGGTGATCAGCCGCCGTGCCAGTAGTCTGGCTGACAGGACCACGGGAGTTCCTTGCCCCGCCGGTCGCAGTGAAAGCCGTCGGCGCAGGGATTGGGGCCATTCGGGTCACAGGCCTGGAGGCAGTGAAAGCCATCGCAGACCTGGCCTTCGCCGCACGTCGGATTCGTGGCGGAGCAGCGATGGATGCACTCCGCCCAGACCTTGCCCGGGAACTCCGAGCTCGAGAACACTCGGCATTTGCGGCCATCGGGACAGGGGGTGTCCAGGCAGTTCGGACCATGGATGGATGCGCAGATGGAGGTGCCCTCCTCGAACGGGACACAGCGTTCCCCCTGAGGGCAGCCGCGCTTCTCACAGGTGGGGAGACACGAGGGCTTCGGCTTCACGTCCGCGCAGAAGAATCCCTCCGAACACGTCCCGGGTTGGCCGGGGGTGCAGGCACGAGCACAGTAGCCATCCCTCCCCACGCACTCGAACTCCGCCCTGCATGCGGAGGTCGCATCGAAAGCGGTCTCCAAGCAGGGCTCTCCCTCCTGGCGAATGCCCACGAGCGCGCAGAGCCTGACCAGGACTTCGCCCGCACTGGAGACCGGCAGGCTCGTGCATCGTTGCCCTTCGGGGCACTGGCTGTCGGTCGTGCAGGCGCTGTCCGTGCAATAGCGCCGGAAGCGGACGTCGCGGTAACAGACGAGAGGGGCCTCACAGTCGGTCTGCTTCAAGCAGGTGTAGTGGTAGGTCACCCGCCGCATCCGCTCGTCGTAGGTCAGCATGGGGACCAGGCCCTCCGGTTCCTGCATGGGTGTCGCACTCGCTTCCCGCACCTGCTGGAGGACGAAGAGTGCGGGGGCCAGGAGGACGAGGCAGGCCACCAGGCTCATGGACACGTGCCAGGGCCGCGTCATGGTCCACCACACAGCTCGATGCACTCTTCGCTCGGCTCGGTGTCACGGGGACAGAGGCGCTGGTAGTCGCGCGAGGTGCAGCTCGAGTCCGGTATCTGCTCCAACGCGTCCTTGTGCGCCGCCCGGTCCAGCTTGCCGCCCGGACGGTGCACCTCCGGGCATGCCGCCAGTCCGCCCAGGACGCACAGCCACAGCCCCACCGCGTGTGCTCGGCCCATGACGGTCCAGGCTAGCCGTGGCCTGGAACCGTCAGGCATTGCCCTGGCGGGCAATGATTTGTCACACGGACTGGAAGCGGGCCTCCGCCGGACGCGCGCCACCCGAGCGCTTCACGCCGTGGTCGCCGTTCGCGGACAGGTGCTGCAGCAGCTTGAACACCGTCTCCACCTCATCCGCCGCGCCAATGTCCTGCGCCAGCTGATCCGCGGACCGCGCCTCCGCCTTCGCCGCCTTCAGCTTCGAGAGCAGCTTGCCCTGCAGCTCCAGCACGCGCCCCGCGGCCTTCTTGCCCGCCTCCACGCCCGGCTGGTGATAGGCATTGATGTTCACCAGGCTCGCGTAGAGGCCCACCGCGCGCTCGTACAACGCAATCAGCGCTCCCACGGTGCGCGCGCTCACGTCCGGCACGGTGAGCGTCATCGACTCGCGGCCCTTCTCGAACAGCGCTCGGCGCGTGCCCAGCAGGAACCCCAGCAGGTAGTCGCCGCTGGTGTTCTCACCCTCCACCGCCAGGGACTTGCCGTCCCGGTCCTTCAGCACCTCCACGAAGGTGACGAAGAAGTTGTTCACGCCCTCGCGCAGCTGCTGCACGTAGGCGTGTTGGTCCGTGGAGCCCTTGTTGCCGTAGACGGCGATGCCCTGGTTCACGACCTTGCCGTCCAGCGACAGCTCCTTGCCCAGCGACTCCATCACCAGCTGCTGGAGGTACTTGGACATCAGCATCAGCCGGTCCTTGTACGGCAGGATGACCATGTCCTTCTGGCCCTTGCCGCCACCCGCGTGGAACCACATCAGCGCGAGCAGCGCCGCCGGGTTCGCCGCCGCGTCATGCACGCGCGTCGCCGCGTCCATGTCCTTCGCGCCCGCGAGGAAGCCGTCCACGTCCAGCCCCTGCAACCAGGCTGGCAAGAGCCCCACCGCCGACATCACCGACGTGCGCCCGCCAACCCAGTCCCACATGGGGAAGGTGCGCAGCCACTTGTGGCCCTTGGCGTAGTTATCCAATTCGCTGCCGTCGCCCGTCACCGCCACCGCGTGCGCGCCGAAGTCCAGGCCGCGCTGCTTGTAGGCGGCCTCCGCCTCCAGCATGCCGTTGCGCGTCTCCTTGGTGCCGCCGGACTTGCTGATGACCACGGTGAGCGTCTCCGCCAGCCGCTCGCCCAGGCCGTTGAGCACCCGGTCCATCCCGTCCGGGTCCGTGTTGTCCAGGAAGTGCACCTGCATGGCGTCCCGGCCGCTGCCCAGCGCGTCCGCCACCAGCTGCGGACCCAGCGCCGAACCGCCGATGCCGACAATCAGCACCTGCGTGAACTTCGCAGCCTTCACGGGCTTCACCTTGCCCGCGTGCACGTCCTTCGCGAACGCGGCCACCTGGGCCTGCATGTCCGTGATGGCCGTCTTCAGCTCCGCCTCCGGCGCCAGCTCCGGGGCGCGCAGCCAGTAGTGGCCCACGCGGCGCTTCTCATCCGGATTGGCGACGGCGCCCTTCTCCAGCGCGTCCATGGCCTGGAACGCCGCGTCCATGCGCGAGCGCATCCCGTCCAGGAAGTCCGCGCCGAAGTTCATGCGGGAGATGTCCAGCGTGAGCCCCACGGAGGGGACGACGCACAGGTGCCGCTGGTACCGCTCCCACAACTCGCGCTCCGTCATGACCCGACTCCCTTGCAAGGGGCGCCGACCTCATGCGCGGCGCCCGCCAGAACCGTCGCGGCGCACCGTAGCAAGGCCCGCACGGCGCGGACGCAACGATGTCGCGGCCCGCGTTGCCTGGACGTCGCTTCCACCCCCCAAGCTGTCCTCTACCCGGAAGGGCGCGGGCCCTACGGTGCCGAGGGCGCGGCTTCCACGGGCGGGGACTCCGACGGCGGCAGCGCCCCCTTGGGCTTCCAGGCCGGGTTGCGGAAGATGTAGCCCAGCCGCTGGCTCAACGGTCCCGGGCGGGCCGCGTCCCTCGCGATGGCGGCGAACTCGTTGAACGCGATGCGCACCGGGTTGTGCGTGGTGAGGTTCTTCGTCAGCCCGTAGATGGGGCGCTCGGTCTCCGGGACGAACGTGCCGAAGAGGCGGTCCCAGATGATGAGGATGCCCGCGTAGTTCACGTCGATGTAGGCCGCGTTGGAGGCGTGGTGCGCGCGGTGGTGCGACGGCGTGTTGAACAGCCACTCCACGGGGCGCGGCAGCCGGTCGATGGCCTCCGTGTGGATCCAGTACTGGTACAGCAGGCTCACGGCCTGCTGCGTGACGATCATCTCCGGGGAGAAGCCCAGCAGCGCCAGCGGTACCCAGAACACCCAGCCCGTCATCGGCGTCCACGTCTGCCGCAGCGCCGTGGACAGGTTGTAGTGCTGGCTGGAGTGGTGCACCACGTGCGACGCCCAGAAGAGGCGGCTCTCGTGGTGGACGCGGTGGAAGGCGTAGTAGCAGAGGTCTTCCAGGAAGAAGAGCAGCACCCACGCCACCAGCCCGTGGCCCATGCGCAGCGGCGTCAGGTGGTAGAGCGCCGCGTAGCCCGCGAACGCCACGCCCTTCCAGAACACGCTCACCGCCACGTTGCCCAGGCCCATGGAGAGACTGGCGAACGTGTCCTTCCACGTGTGGCCCTTGATGCTCTCGCCGCGCTCCTGCCGCAGCTTGCGCACCCAGAGGGCCTCGGCGATGACGGTGATGACGAACACCGGGATGGCCGGGGTGATGAGGTCGGGGATGTGCGTCATGTCCATGGCTGCTGACCTCCTGCGAATCAATCCTTGGGTGCGAACGCGACGCGCATGAAGCGCGCCAGCGTGTCCAACATGCGGCGGTGCGCTGGATCCGAAGGACGGGCGGCCCCACCCACCGCCGCGCCCTGCACCGCGTCCAGCGCCAGCTCCACCACACCGTCGAAGTCCGGATGCGTGGCGGCCACGTCCGGGAACAGCTCGCGCGCCACGCGGTGCATGTTCTGGCGGTGCGGACCGTCCACCACCGCCAGCGCCTTCTGCAGCTCCGGGCTGGTGCGCGCCGCGACGTACAGCTCGATGGCGGCCTGCAACTCCGGTCGCTGGTAGGCGGTCCACAGCATGTCCACCGCCGCCCCCACCCGGTCCTTTCCGGACGGACGCGCTCCCACGCCCGCGAGGAAGTCCTGGATGAGGCGGGGGAAGAGGTGCTCCACCGCCACCGCGAGCAGCTCCTCCTTCGTTTCGAAGTGCGTGAAGAGCGCCCCCTGCGACACCCCCGCCCGCTTCGCCACCTCCACCGTCGTCAGCCGCGCATAGCCCTGCTCCACCAGCGCCTCGATGGTGGCGTCCAGCAGCTTGCGGCGCGTCGACTCGCGGCGCTCCGCCTGCGTGCGGCGCACCGGCGCCTCGACCTTCCTGGGGGCGGACTTCGGGGGCATACCGGGAGGATAACCGTTCACTTAAAAAGTGACCAGTCACTTTGTTGGGGCTGTCCGCGAGCCGACGGGTGATCGCGGGACAGGGGCCTTCCAAAGCCTGCCCGTGGGGCGTTCGAGCAGGCGAGCGTCTGTCTTTACATCTGGACAGATGTCAGGGATTGGAGCGTCACGGGTTGAGAGGCACAACGCCTGCCAACTGAGCAGGCAGGGAGACAGGCGCTCCTGTGCTTTCGAGACATTTCCCCTCTGGAGTGTGGTCAAGGGTCGCCCCCTTGGGACGGAGCGGGGCGCGGCTCGGCTGCTAGTGATCCGTTCGGGACTGAGCGAAAATCCCGAGGAAATAGCGCAAGCCCTTGTGCCGGTTGTCCGCCCGCCCCGATATGACCATTACCGCTCTTCTCGTCGGCTCCCTCCTCGCTTCGGCTCCTGCCCTCCCTCCCGCCGCCAAGGCGGCCGCGAACATGCCTGAGGTAGGCGTGCCCTTCGCGTGTGGTCGCATCTATACGGTGAGCCAGGGCCATGAGACTGGCAGTCACCAGCACAACGACACGTTCGCGTGGGACTTCCGCATGCCGGAAGGCACTCCCATCGTGGCGTCGCACGACGGCGTCGTGCGCATGGCGCGGGGTGACAGCAAGCAGGGCGGGTGCGGCGAGCAGTTCGCTCCGCTGGCCAACTACGTCGTCATCTCGCACGGCGACGGGCTGGAGACGCAGTACCTGCACTTCAGCGCCGTGGTGGTGAAGGTCGGTGAGCGCGTGAAGGAGGGCCAGCTCATCGGCTTCTCCGGCGCGACGGGCTGGGCGTGCGGCGCGCACCTGCACTTCAAGGTCGCCAAGGAGCAGGGCGCCGGGTGGAACAACCCCTCCGTGCCCGCGCGCATCGCGGGCTTTGGCGATCCGGTGCGTGAGACGCTGGTGTCGGCGCCGCTGTGCAAGGACTCCGCGCAGCCGATGATGGCCTCCAACGGCGGCGTCCACCTGCCCGGCCAGGCCGTCATGTCCATGTCACCCGACAGCGCGAATCCGCTCCAGGATGCGTCGCGCGGCCTGCCGCCCGGTGCCAAGGCCATCATCGACGGCCTCTCCCAGCCTCCTGCCCAGGGCGGCGAGGGCCTCGACAAAACGCCCCCGGCCCGCTCTCCCCGCATGGCGAGCGGCTCCGACGAGACTCGCTGACGCGAGCAGCGCTCCGGCGCCCGCGAGCAACCCGAAGAAGGCCCCCGCGTTGAGGAAGTACTCCAACGGCAACAGGGGGCCTTCGACGTATCCGCGCACCACGCGGTACCCCACGTGCCCCAGCAGCGCCAGCAGGGGCAGGTTGATGAGCGGCAACACCAGCCACCGGGCCGTGCGCCACCAGCGGGCCACGGCCTCCGCGACGGCGGTGGAGGCCGTGTAGCGCCAGGCGCCCGCGCGGGCCACGCGCAGCTCCGCCAGCATCACCTCCACGTCCGGCACGCCCAGGCGCTCCGCCTCCAGCCCCTGCGTGCGCGCCACGCTGCGCGCCTCCGCCAGGGCGGTGCGCGCGGCGGACTCCGCGAGGAAGTCGTCCTCGAAGGGCTCCACCACGGCCACCTCCGCGGCGCGTGCGCGGGTGCGGTCCCTCACCGCGTCCACCACCGTGGAGGCCGCCGCCACCGCGAGCCCCGCGGGCAGGCTGCGGCGCGCGACGAGCGCACCCACGCCCATGCCGGACGCCCCCCACAATGACAGCCGCAGCCCCCACGCGGCGGGGCCCCAGAAGCGTCCCGCGGCCTGACGGCGCACCTCTGACGCCAGGTGTCCGTGGGCCAGGGACAGCCGTGCGTCGAAGTCCGTCTGGAGCGACTCCGCCGCGCGCGCGAGCCCCGCGTCCAGCGCGGTGCGTGTCTTCGCGAGCAGTGCGTCCGTGTCGTTGAGCGCCGTCTGGACGGTGGAGGCGAACTCCTCCAGCGCGCCCAGGGCGTTGGTGTGGCGCACGCGCGCGGCGACGGCCTGGGTGGCCAGCCCCCGCAGGTGGAAGAGGAGCGGGCCGAACTCCCCGGAGATGTCCTGACCGTCCTTCGCGGCGCGCGCGCTGATGGCGAAGACGGGGACGTCCTCCGCGGCCAGGCCGTAGTGCTGCGTGGCCACGCGGCGGACCTGGGACTTCAGCGCGTCGCGGGATTCGGCGGAGAGCTCGTCCGCGAAGTTGAGGATGAAGACGAGCGCGCGGCGGCGGGCGAACTCGGTGAGGAACTCCACCTGGGTGGCCTCCGCGACGCTGCCCCGGTGCATGACGACGAGCGCCACGTCCGCCTTGTCCAGCGCGGCGCGCGCGACATCGCGGTGCGCCGTGGCCACGCTGTTGAGGTCCGGCGTGTCGATGAACACCTGCCCGCTCCACAGCCCCTGCGGGCCGGGCGTGTAGCGCACGACGCGCGCGCCGGTGCGGGCCAGCTCGTCCGTGGGCGTGCCCTCCGGCGCGAAGAGGGTGGAGACGGTGCTGGTGGGGCGGTCCACACCTTCACGGGACAGGGACTGGCCGGAGAGGGCGTTGAGCAGGGTGGACTTGCCCGCGCCGGTGGCGCCCACGAGCGCGACGACGAGCGGCGCGTCCTTCCGGGCCACGCCTCGCGCGTAGTCCTCCAGCAGCCGCTCCAGGCGTGGGCCATGTGGCTGGAGCGCGGGAAGCGACAGCGCGTCGGTGAGCAGCGGGCGGAGGGCTTCGGGGTCGGGGAGGCGGGTGTCGTCCACGGAAGGGCCAGCGTGGCGTGGCGCGCGCGTGCTGGCTACCAGGATGAGCGGTGACGGTGCGCCAGCGTGCAATTTAATCGTGTGAACCGCACATTCTCCCCTATTGATTTTGTCCTTGAGGGCTTGAAGGATCGAAAAGTTTCCTGGCCGTCATCTGGACGTTCGAGCGGCTTCCATCCTGAAGGTAGAGGCATGGTTGTGTCGCCCTGATCTTGGCATCAAAATGAAGCCAAGACAGAACGTCGTGTTGATAGTCGGGCTTACTGGTGGGTGGATTGATGACGCTGCTTAGGAAAATTATGGATGCGGCTATTTCTTCTGACCAGCCCATCTCGGACTTGCTGCGGAACTGTAAGGTCCTTGCTGTGAGGATTGGTAGCCAAGACCTTTCTCAGTGGGTTGAGCGTGAGCTGAATGGTTACCCAGATAAGGAGAGTCTGCCGGATTATCGGATTGTGCCAACACAGTCGGCTGGAGATTTTTCCGGGCCATTTGGCTCGGGCTTGAAGAACGCCCCAATACCATTGCTTTCAATTCCTGAGACGTATCATGATTTTGTTTCGCAGGCGTATCTTCGCGATCCAGTCAGTGTGTATGTGGATTTGCTGGGCAAGGAGGACGGGACCCTCAGATTGCGGTGGAATCCAAATATAACTGCTGTTGTTGGGAGGAAGATTTATCAGAATATGAATTGCATGGTTGCTTGGCAGCTCCTTCCGCGTGGCGCGTTGGTGGGGATTGTTGATGCTGTTCGGAATCGTGTTTTGAACTTCGCATTGGAGCTTGAGAAAATGAATCCAGATGCTGGCGAGAAGAGTGGAGAGGCGGGTGTTGTGTCTGAAAAGGTCGTGAGTCATGTTTTTCATACTGTTGTTAATGGCAATGTTGGGAATATTGCCTCGGGAAATCAGTCTGTGAGTCAGTCTGCCGATGTTAAGGTTGCGCAGGGGGATGTCGCCTCATTGAGATCGCAGCTTATGGGGCTGGGCTTTGAGCGGAAGGATGTTGATGGATTGGAGACGGCAATCGTTGAGGACTCCAAAAAAGGCGCTAAGGAAATCGGCGGGGCGACTTGGAAATGGATTGGTGGTGCGCTTGCCAAGGCTGGACAGGGAGGCCTAAAGCTCACGGCCGCTACTGCGAGTTCGGTTCTTTCGAAGATGATTGCTCAGTATTTGGGTTTTTCATGACTGGGTAAGGCTGCGTCAGGAGTTGTCCGCGCCCGGAGGCCTGGAGTTCTCCCGCGGCGGCTTCGTCGTCGCCGGGGACCGTCAATCCTCCGAAGGCGAGGTGAAGATGCGCTGCCAGCCGGGACGTCTGTCGTTGTGGATCGCGGGCGTGCCCGATGTCCCTGCGTTGACGCTGGCCGCGAACATGGGCGCGTTCGGCGCGGTGCGCTGGGACCTGGCGCCGGAGACCGAAGCCCGCCTCCAGGCGCTGCTCGCCCGCGACGACGCCCCCGCCCGCGAGGCCCTGGCCGCCTTCGCGCGGCTGGTGAAGATGAATGACGACGCGCGCGACGCCTCGTTCGGGGAGAAGAAGGAAGAGGTGCGCATCTCCCGCATGGGCTGTCTCTCCACGGCGCTGGAGGCCATCTCCGCCCGGCGGGCGCTCGCGGACGGGGTCCACCCGGAGCTGCATGGCTCGCTGAAGACCGACGGCGCCTGCGCCAAACGCTACGGCATGCGCGCCCTTCAACAGCGGCTCAAGGCCGCCACGCCTCCGCTTCCGCTGAGCGTCGGGGCGGTGAAGGACAAGGCGGAGGTCATCGGCCGGGTGCTGCTCGTTCCCACCACCCCCCCGTGGCCCACGCCCGGGTTGTACTGGAGGGATGGCACCCTGTGCCTGGTCCAGCAGGATGGACGCGGACAGGTGCGCTGCTACGACCCGGCGGCGCGCGAGTGGGGGCCCACGGTCGCGATGTACAGCCGCCCGTTTCCGCGAGAGGACCTGCTCCTGAAGTCGATGTCTCAACCGGGCTCGTGCTACCCGATGGGAGGCCGCGACGTTCCCCTGTCGGAGGACATGCTCGACGTCCTGCCGCTGTCGTCGCGGGCCTCGCTGATCGCGGACCTCTCGCGCGGCGAGCTGGCTCCGGAGTTCAACGTCATCGAAGTCCCCGCGGACGCGAGCCTTGTGCGCACGCGCGCACCCACCGTGGAGGAGCTGGCGCTCGCGGCGCGGAACGGCGGAGGCTCCGCGTCCCTGGGGGAGGGCAGGTTCCTGTTGCACGTCCCGAAGGACGAACGCTCGCCGTGGCTGTGCACGGCGGTGCGCCCGTGGATGTGCTGGAAGCTGCCCCTGGAGTCCGAGGACTACGGTGTGCGCGCCCCCATGGCGTCGCCCGATGGCCGCTGGCTGTCCTATGTGCGGATCCCCTGGGGAAAACCCGACGACCCGGAGAAATACCCCAAGGAGCTCGTCCTGCTGCCGCTGACGCCCATCCCTTGAGCAGCTCCAACGGCCCTCAGCTCGCCACGGCCTCGGCGGCCTGTGGGAGCTGGCCCGTGTCCCCCAGGGTCTTCCAGAGCCAGGCGTTCACGTCGAAGCGCGGGTCGCCCAGCTGGCGTCCCAGGTCGATGCCGTCCCAGGCCAGGTGTTGATCATCCGGAGGCCCCATGTCGCTGAGCGTGCCCATCAGCTTGTTCATCTGCTCTTCGGGGAAGCTGTCGTTGGAGGCGCCGAACATCGCGTAGAAGGCCAGGTGGTGGGTCGGGTCCTCCCGCGGGCCGTCGTCATTGATGCGGCTGGTGCGAAAGCCGGTGGGCGGGAGCGGGTGCGGGTGGTTGATGTTCCAGCGCTGGTCCCGCTCTGACGTCAGGCCCTCCAGTCCGGAGTCCGTGCCCGCGAACAGCAGGCCCAGGTCGCGTCCGGCCTCCGCGCCATGAATGCGCGTGGAGGGGCCGTCCCCGGTGGTGAGCAGCCACCGGACGCGCTGGACCGCGCGGGAGAACAGCTCCAGCGCGAGCCGCCCTTCCCGGCGCTCCGCCTCCGCCCGCTCCCGGAGGAAGTCGCGCCGCAGGTGGGCGTGTTGCCGGAAGAACTCGCGCACCGCCGCCACCCGCCGCGCCGCGACGGCGGTCAGCCAGTGTCCCCGTGCATCCATGAAGGCCACGGCCTCCACCTGGAGTTCACTGTCGGAAAGCGGCGGCGGAGGGGCGGGACGATGCTCCATGGGCGTTCTCCGGGAAAAGGGACACCGGAAAGGTCGGAACGCTTCATGAGGCCGGGAGTGGGGACTCCACCGCACATGTCTGCCATTGCGCATCACGGACGCCGACCGTGCTCCCGTGCGCAGTCGTCTGGGACGCCTGGGTGTCAGGCGGCCTCCGATGATGTGGTTCCCATCGGCTCGGACGGAGATCTCAAGCTGGGATGTGGGCACGGCGGGGAGACGCGAATGCCTCCGAGCACCGGCCGGTGAACGGCTCCTCTAGATTTTCAGCAGCCGCTTCACGGCGTCCGCGGTTTCCTCGGGACGCGTGTTGAACCCGATGGCCGCGTTGGGCGCGAAGCGGTGCACCGCATTGACGACGCTCTCGAAGAACGTGAGGTTCTTGACGGGGATGCGGACGCCCGCCCCGATGACGATGCAGTCGTAAGGGGCGGTGTTCGACAGCCAGTCGCGAATCGCCGTCGCCGCGGACTCGTCGGGCATGATCTGCAAGAGGTCTGCATGCCAACCGCGGTTGCGCATCTGCTCCAGCCCGACAGTCAGGCTCTTGCGGATGGTCTCCGCCGTAAAGCCATAGGGAAGCATCGGATCTGAAAAATCAACGGTCTCGGCTGCTGCCCGATGAGTAGCGTTCTGATCATGCCCGTTCCGTCCTGGTTGGTAGGTGGCCCTCTGGAACCCTCAATAGTGTTGGGAGGGACCCGCTGTCCGGCCAGGCGTGGCTGCCCGTTGGTTTCAGTAGCGCACCATGTCCGTGAGAATAGCGGGCGGGGCCGGCGTATCCCCCCTGCGTGAGCGCGGCCTGCGCCGCTGGCTCCTTCCCGGGTGGCATACATGACGCGATACCTGTCCCGCCTTCCTCACCTCCTCCCCTTCGCGGTGGCCTCCGTGCTGGCGGCCTGCGGCGGAGAGGAGCGCGACCCCGGTGATGGCCCCGGCGACGACCCCTCCACCAGCGGCTGTGTCCGGACCATCTCCACGGCCCTGACCTCCACGACGACCTGGGCGCCGGGGGCGGAGCGGTGCTCCTACGAGGTGCAGGGTGTCGTGGAGGTGCGTGGCGCGCTCACCCTCGCCCCCGGCACGGTGGTCCGCTTCGGTCCCGACGCGGGGCTGCTCGTCACGGCGACGGGCTCCCTCCATGCGGTGGGCACCGAGGCCGCGCTCATCACCTTCACGGGCACGACGCCCACGCCGGGCTTCTGGAGGGGGCTCGCGTTCAAGTCCAACACCCCGGAGAACGCGCTGGAGCACGTGGTCATCTCCTACGCGGGCAGCGAGCAGTCCTTCTGCTGTGACTTCTTCTACGGGCCGGGCGGCAGGCTGGAGGCCCGGGCGTCCGTGCTGGTGGGCTCCAACCAGGGGGCCAGCAGCCAGGTGCGGATCTCACACACGACGGTGGAGAAGAGCGGCACGCAGGGGCTGTTCGTCTTCAACAAGGCGCGGCTGCCCGGCTTCTCGCGGAACCTCTTCCGGGGCAACCTGGGCGCCCCCGTGGTCGTGAGCCTGTCCACCGCGGGCGCGCTGGACGGCGCGAGCATCTACTCCGGGAACAGCCCCACCCAGCCGGCGGCCAACGGCGACAACGTCGTCCACCTGGTGGCGGCGCCGGAGGCGGACACCGCCACGGCGCAGACGCTGCGCAGGCTGGACGTGCCCTATGGTGTCTCCACCGGCCTTCCGGACACGACCGTGGAGTACGCGGGGGCGCTCACCCTGGAGCCGGGGGTGCGCCTCCAGTTCGAGGCGGAGTCCGGGCTCCGCATCAAGGAGACGGGCTCCCTGGTGGCACGGGGGACGGCGGAGGCGCCCATCGTGTTCACGGGCAGGACGGAGACGCCGGGGTTCTGGAAGGGCATCTCCATCCTCTCCCTGAACCCGGACAACGTCCTCGCCCACGCGCGGGTGAGCCACGGCGGCTCGGACCCCTTCTGCTGTGACTACTTCACGCGCACGGGCGACATCCGGGCCAGCATCTCCGTGGGAAGCGGCACGGGGCGGGGACAGCTGCAGCTGACCGACTCGCTCGTGTCGCAGGGCGCCGGCTGGGGCGTCTTCGTCTTCAAGAACGGCACCTTCACCCAGAGCGCCAGCACCTACGACGGCAATGCCGACGGCACCGTGGGCTACGAGGCGCCGCCCCTCGCGCCCTGAAACGGCACGACGCCGGACGCGAGGGGCACGGATGGCCCCTCCCGCCCGGCGTCTGTGTTTGAAACCGGCCTGTTGCCTTACAGCGAGTTGACGAACTTCAGCAGCGCGTTGCGGTCCGCGGCGCTGAGGTTCACGAAGGCCTGCTTGGAAGCCTCGCCCTCGCCGCCGTGCCAGAGGATGGCCTCGGTGACGTTGCGCGCGCGGCCGTCGTGCAGGTACGCCTCACCGCCGGACACGCCCGACGTCAGGCCAATGCCCCAGAGCGGAGCCGTGCGCCACTCGGCGCCGGAGGCCTGGCCTTCCGGCAGGTTGTCCGCCAGGCCCGCGCCCATGTCGTGCAGCAGCAGGTCCGTGTACGGACGGATGGTCTGGCTGCGGAACTCGTTCATCGCGCTGTACTGGCTGGTGGTCAGCGTGGGCGCGTGGCACTTCGCGCAGCCCGCGTTGGTGAACACCGTCTCACCCTGCATCGCCTGCGAGTCCGAGTGGTCGCGGCGGGCGGGGACGCCCAGCAGGGCGATGTAGCGGGTCATCTTGTCCAGCTCGCTGTCGGCCAGCTCCGTGCTCGTGCCCGCGCAGCCTTGCTGCGACGAGCCGCAGTCCATTGTCTTGAACACGTTCGTCGTCACGCCCATGTCGCTGTTGAGCGCCTCGGCCACCTGGTGCTTCACGCGCGCCGTGCCGGCCTTCCAGCCGAAGCGGCCCATGCGGGTGACGCCCGTCTCCGGGTCCTTCACCGTCTGCATGCGGCCGGAGATGCCGTCGCCGTTCGCGTCGTTCGGGTCCGCCAGGCCGGCAATCTGCGTCTCCGGCACCGCCTCCAGCAGGCCCATGCCCACCAGCTGCGGCGTGATGCGCGCGGAGAAGTTCGTCGGCGTCACGTTGAGGAAGCTGTAGTTGGGCTTGCGCAGGCTGTACGCCGTACCGCCGGGCAGCGTGCCGCTCGCCGTCGTCGTCCAGCTGCCGATGCGCACGTCCGCCTCCGGCGTGCCGCTGACCGCGCGCGGCTGCAGGCGGAAGCCCAGCGCGGGGTCCACCGTCACGGTGCTGCCGTTCACCTTGCCCACCTTCACCACGTAGTTGTCCAGCGTGGTGTTCGTGGTGGTGGGCGGCAGGCCGCGGCCGTTCTGCTTGTGGCAGGAGATGCAGGACACGTTGACGTAGTTGTTGCCCAGCTTGTTCGCGTGCGCGCTGAAGATGGGGTTGTCCGGCTCGGAGTGGGTGCCGTCGCGGAAGTTCGTGTGGTGCAGGCGGCGGCCTTCCACGAAGGGCTGCGCGTTCACCGGCGCCATGTTGGTGGCCATCTGCAGGAAGCGGTTGTCCGGCTCGTTGGAGAACGGCGTGTGCAGCGTGGTGCGGCCGCCCGCCCAGGCCTTCTCCGGCAGCGGGAAGGAGTCGCGGATGCCGCCCTGGCCCTCGAAGGGCACGATGCCGCCCTGGCCCACGATGTAGAGCATGCCCGTGGAGTAGTAGTTGAAGCGGCCCTCCACCGGCGCCTGGAGGAACACGCCAATCTCCAGCTCCATCCGGTCACCCACGCGGATGGCGCGGCCTTCCTTGGCGTTGAAGTTCACCGACGACGTGTACTTGTAGTCGTTCACCTTCACGAAGTCCGCGTTGTGGAAGTACTCGGCCACCGTGTTGAGGCCGCGGAAGAACGCGCGGAAGTCCGGCGAGTCATACGGATAAATCGTGTACAGGTTCACCGTGATGACGCTGCCGCCCTTGGCGACCTCGTCCACGATTTCAATCCAGTGGGTGCGCTTCTCGAAGTACAGCTTCAGGTAGTGGTCGTACGCCTGGTACATGTCCTCGCGCATGTGGCGGTCGCGAACGCGGTCGCCCACGCGGGTGATGATGGCCGTGGAGGTGTTCTCCACCGTGGCCGGCTCCAGCGCCGTGGCGCTGGTGAACAGCGGCACCACCGGGCCCGCGTCGCCGTTGGGCGGAGGGCCGGAGTCAGGCGTGCCCGTGCCGGAGTCAGGCGTGCCAGTGCCCGCGTCCGTACCGCCGCCCGTGCCGGTATGCGTGTAGCGCGTCCAGGCCGTGTCACGCGCACAGGCGCAGGACACGTCCCAGTACGTAAAGAAATAGTCGATGTAGTTGCCGTTGCTCAGGCCCGTGACGGTGTACTGGTTGCGGCCTCCCGTCACCGCCATGCGGATGTTCTGCTGCAAGCCGTCGTTGAGCTTGTAGTGGATGTCCGCCCAGTCCGTCGTGTCGACGTAGAAGAGGGCGGATGAGCCCGATGGCGTAACGCCATACGTGGCGGCTTCTGCGGAGGGAACCGCCAGACAACTGACGGCCAGGAATGCGAGCGCGATTCCCGTGAGTCTGCTTCGGCTCATGGTTGCAACTCCATTGTGGGGGTGGATGGGGCGTGGGACGGCGAGCGCTGCGAAGGGGACTTCGTAGCTTGTCCGAAGAAAGTCTGAACGCCTGGGAGCCGCAAGGTGGGATGTCGGAGAATTCGACTTAGGCCTGATAACTGATAAATAAGCGAAATTGATATCATCCCTGACGCGCTGTGTTGGCAGGGATTGACGCGTTGTGTTGCGCATGGGGCGTGGAGGGCTTCCGCCCGAGTGACGGCGAGGGATGGGGCAGCGCGGCGTGGGTGGGTAGACTCCGGGGCCATGCGCTTCCAGCCACCGTGGGGTGGAGCCTTCCGGCTCGACACCTTCTTCCACCGCACTCCGGACGTCCTCCCGGAGGAGACGATGGCCTCCATCCGCTCGGCCATCCTGGGCTCGTCGCTCCTGGGAGAGTCGAACCTGTCGGGCCAGTTCTCCGGCACGTACGGCTTCTCGCTGACGTTCCGCCGGGACGCGCTGCCGGACGTCCACGAGCGCTTCCCGGCGTTCGCGCCGTACCTGGCGAAGACGCTCCTGCCGGAGTGCAACGCGTTCCTGCTCAACCCGCTGCTGGTGGGCAAGGGCCGGAACGTCGCGGCGCACATCGACCGGAGTCTTGAATTCTACGGTCCGAGTATCGGCTGCCCGGTGGCGGTGAGCGTGCTCTATGTCCAGGTTCCGAAGGAACTCCGGGGCGGGGCGCTGCGGCTGTACCACCGGGGAGGTCGGGTGGCGGAGCTGACGCCGCAACAGAACGCGCTGGTGATGTTCCGGGGCGACCTGCTGCATGAGGTGGAGGCCATCACCTCCGGCGCGGAGTCGATGCAGGAGTCGCGGATCAGCCTGGTGGTGGAGCAGTACCGCGCGCCCGCGGAGCAGCTGGCGAACGTGCCGCGCTTCGAGCTGCGCACGCGCTCGGGGGTGCGGGCGTGAGCGACCTGACGCTGGAGTGGAAGCTGCCCGCGCCGCCGGACGCGGTGTTCCCCGCCTTGTCCGAGCCCGCGCTCATCCGCCGCTGGTTCGGCGCGCCGCCGGGCTGCTACCGCACGCACGCGCCGGACCCCGGTGCGTTGGGCCAGCCCTACCGGATAGGCCTGAGGGACTCGGCGGGTCGTGCGTTCTCGCAGGTGGGCTGCATCGTGCAGGTGGAGCCGGGGCGGTTCCTGGCGCTGGAGATGGACTGGGAAGGTGGCGGGCCGGTGCCGCCGGGACGCACCCGGGCGGAGCTGACCTTCCACCTCGCGGAGGACGGCACGCGGCTGGAGCTGCGCCAGGGTCCGTTCGCGGACGACGCGGCCCGGGACGCGCACCGCGCCTACTGGGAGGCGTGCCTGGGGAGGCTGGCGCGCGTGGTGGCGGGGGAAGCAGTGCCGTGCTTCGAGGAGTTCTGGGAGGAGTCGCGCGGCTACGTGGGGCCACTGGCGGTGGCCGCGTACGCGGTGCTGGCGGGGCTGCGCGAGGCGGGCGCGCCGAAGGAGGCGGTGGCCCAGGTGGAGGACGTGCTCTACACGCACCTGTCGCGGCTGCGCGAGGACACCGCGGACGTGCTGGGCGCGGTGCTCCAGTCGCGGGTGGAGGGCGGCGCGAGCTGAGGGGCCGCCCTCCTCCGGCTGCTCAGGAGGCCAGGGCCTGCGGCGGGGACGCGGGGGTGTCCTCCTCCGGGACGTGGGCCTCATCGTCCTTGGCCTTGGCGATGCGCTCGTCCAGCTCCGCGGTGAGGTGCTCGAAGACCTCCTTGTTGAGCGTGCCCTGCTGATAGGCGCTGAAGAGGGCGTCCTTCTCCACGATGAGGACGCGGCGGATGGCCTCCTGCTTTTCCTCGTCGTGGAAGCGGTTGGACTGCTGCTTGAGCGTGATGAGCTCCTGCTCCACGGCCTGCGCCTTCTGCTGGTAGTCGCGCTCCAGGGGCTCCAGCGCGTCCACCGGAATCTCGCGGCCGCGGCGCATGGTCTCCAGCGACGCGAGCGCCGCGTGGATGGCGCCCAGCTTGCCGCGGGCCAGCTCGTACTGCTCCTGGTAGACGTCCTTGATGCCGGTGATGCCCAGCGCCTTGAGCACCGGCGCCATGGTGAGCCCCTGGACGATGATGGACAGCACCACCACGCCGAACGTCATGTTCACCAGGAGCTCGCGGTGGGCGAAGTCGTTCGGAAGGCCGAGCACCAGCACCATGGACACCGCGCCGCGCAGGCCGCTCCAGGTGAGCACCGCGCTCCACTTCCACGGCAGCTTCTCCGACGTGAACCGCAACAGGCCGGACACGCCATAGACGACCACCGCGCGGCCCAGCATCACCGCCCCGTACGCCAGCAGGATGGGCAGCCACGAGTCGAGCAGCGACGACAGCTTCACCTCCAGGCCGATGAGCAGGAACACCACCGAGTTGAGCGCGAACGCCAGGTACTCCCAGAAGCTCTCCACCGCGATGCGCACCGTGGGGCCCATGCCCTCCTGGGCCGCCCAGTTGCCGCACACCATGCCCGCCACCACCACCGCGATGACGCCCGAGTAGTGGAAGTGCTCCGCCACCACGAAGGACCCGTACGCGGCGATGACCGTGCAGGTGATCTCCACCATGGCGTCCTCGACGCGCAGGATGACCTTGCCCACCACGAAGCCCACCGCCGCGCCGATGACGGCGCCCATGCCCGCCACCTTGATGAAGTCCATCACCGCGCCGCCCACGGTGAACTCCTGGCCCGCCGCCACGCTCACCACCAGCGTGAAGAGCACCACGGAGGTGCCGTCGTTGAGCAGGCTCTCACCCTCCACCAGGATGGCCAGCCGCTTGGGCGCGCCCAGCGCCTTGAACAGGCCCACCACCGCGATGGGGTCCGTGGACACGATGAGCGACGCGAACACCATCGCGTGGATGAGGCCGAAGCCCTCCAGCGCGTTCAGCCCACTCATCGCCGGGGACAGCAGCAGCGCCGTGAGCGCCATGGACGCCACCACGCCCGGAATCGCCATGGAGGTGATGGCCAGCTTGTTCTTCATGAACTTGCGGAAGTCCACGTGGAACGCGGCCTCGAACAGCAGACCCGGCAGGATGACCGCGAACAGCAGCTCCTTCGTCAGGTGCGGCGGTTCAAAGGCCTGCACGATGCCCAGGCCCAGGCCCGCCAGCACCAACGCCACCGTGTACGGAAACTTGAAGTAGCGCGCCGCGATCGCCACCGCTGTCGCGATGGAGAAGAGCAGCACGAAGGCCAACTCGAAGTGCATGAATCCCCAGCCCCGTTTGTGCTCAAAAAGCGCGAGGATGCCATGCACGCGGGGCGGTGGGGCAACCCCCTTTCGGAGGGAAATGAGAGGAGACGGGCGGGCGTTGCATTTTGCCAGACTGTTTTCTCAAGCCTGGAGACGGATGCGTTGTGAGGCTCCGGGGCGGTGGCTAGAAGCGAGGGATGATGGACCTCTTCCTGATGTCACCCCCGGGCCGGGGCTGGGCGCTGCGAGGCCGTTCGAACTTCCGCAGCCGTGAGGCCGCTCCGGCGGATGCGCGTGGCGCCCGGCGGGAGTGGCTGACGCTCGCCCGGCACATCGAGTCCCGAGGCGGCACGGTGGTGGCGCTGCCCTCGCCGTCGGACGCGCTGACGGGCATGCCCTACGCGGCCGAGTGCGGCCAGGTGGTGGCGCGCGAGGGCCAGGCCCCGCTGTTCCTCCTGCCCAAGATGATGAGCGCGCATCGTTTCGCGGAGCGTGACCATTGGACGCCGCTGGCCCGGCGCCTGGGCCTGGAGGTGGTGGATCCGGGCGTGGGCATCTGGGAGGCGCACGGCGACGTGGCGACGTTCGACGGCGTGACGCTGCTGTTCTGGGGCGGGCGCACGACGCTCGACGGGCTGGAGGCGGCCCAGAAGTCCTTCCCCGGCGAGGTGCTGCGCGTGCAGGTGCGCGAGCCCGCGTTCCACGGGAACATGGCGGTGTTGCCCCTGCCGGCGGTGGACCGGCTGGTGGTGTGCCCGGACGTGATGGCGCCGGAGTCCGTGGCGCTCCTGGAGCAGCGCTTTGGAGCGAACCGGCTGGTGCGGGTGACGGAAGCGGACATCCGCCGCTACGCGACGAATGGACTGCCGCTGGGCAGGGACCTGCTCGCGCCCACGGTGATGCCCGCGCACATCGTGGAGACCCTCGAGCGCCTGGGCATGCGCGTGGTGTCCATGCCGATGCCGGAGCTGACGGAGAAGGGCGGGGGTTCGTCGCGCTGCCTCGTGTCGCGCGCGTCCGTGGATGCCTCGCGCGTTTCGATTCCGCCCGAGTACCGGTTGGACGTCGTGGCGAAGGACATCGAAGCCGATGGCGGGTGAGCTCGCGTCGCTGGCCCAGGCGTTCTTCGCTTCGACTCCGGAGTTGTCGTTGCAGGCGCTGGGCTCCGGCGTGCACGTCCCATCACTGGACCTGGCGCCGTACGGCATCCCGGTGACGCACCTGCTGGCGGAGCACAACGCGGAGCTCGCGCGGCAATACCTCACGCTCAACCAGCTGGCGTTCGGCGGCATCGGCGTGCCGCGTTGGGTGCTGTCCGACTTGTACCTGCTGCCCGGCGCCATCGGGCTCTTGCGCTGTCCCGCGCGGCTGCTCAAGGCGCCCGCGCGCGAGCGGCTGCTGCTGGCGGATGAAGAGTCGGCCATCGGCGCGGCCTGCTACGTGGCGCCGTCGCTGACGCCGGGGCTGTTCGTGGGCGTGTCGCTGTTCAGCTTCCTGCCGGGGCGGGGCGCGTCCGCGTGGGTGAAGCTGCTCACGCTGGGCATGGTGCGCGCGAAGCGGCTGCGCGGCGTCACCCAGTGGGACAACCCCGCCGTGCGAGTGCACTCGCGGCTGGGGCCCATGCGGCTGGTGGGGCGTGTCCCTGGTGGGCACGACTACGACGAGCGCACCTTCGTCTACGAGACGGACCTCTCCGACGAGGCCCGTGTGGCCCGGGCGATGCTCCGGGGCGACGCGCCCGCGCCCGCCACGCGCATCCCCGTCACGGACCTGTTGTCGCTGGGCACGCTGCTGGACCGGGCGGAAGCCGGGGCACGGCTGGAGCTGGTGCCTCCAGGCCAGGACGCGGGGCACGTGCTGGTGCGCGAAGTGCCTCCGGGCTGAGGCTCAGGGCGCGGGGGCGTGCGGGAACTCGTCGTCCTCTTCCAGGGCCTTGCGCAGGGCGCTGGCGCCGTCCTTGAGGATGGGCGCGCCGTGCGCGAAGCAGACGGTCTGGATGGGCAGGTGATCCAGGATGCGCTGGATGCTGCTGCGCGTGCGCAGCGGTTCGTCCTGGTACTCGCCGGGGACGAAGGTGGGCGTGCGCCGGACTTCGTGTGACAGCAGGTCGGAGATGAACACCACGGCGTGTGGGCTCTTCTGGAGCCACAGCGTGTACATGGCCTCCGTGGGCCCCGGCGTCTGGAAAGTATTGAGGCCGCCCGGCAGCGTGGTGCCGTTCACGTATTCGAAGTCCGGCTTCTCCTCCAGGCCCTGCGCGCCCTCGGGAGCCCAGACGGGCACGCCGAACACCTTGCGCAGGCGCCACGCGGAGCGCTGGTGGTTGCCCGCGGTGAGCACGATGGCGTCGATATCGCCCAGCTTGCGCAGGAGCTTCTCGTCGATGGGCAGCGGGTCGATGAGGGTGACGGTGCCGTCGTCATCCACCACCGCGTAGGCGTCGCTGCGGATGCCGCCGAGCCGATCGTCGGAGACGGTCCAGTGGTGCACGCCGGGGACGATTTCATCCGTCTTCTTCGCCTGGGCCTTGGGCTCGCTCATGCGGACAAAGCTAGGCACCTGTCCCCGGATGACAGGGATGCGCGCTCCGCTGCCCGCCTGCTCCTCCAGCGAGCCCTCTTGTCCCCTTCGCATCCCGCTCTCCGCACGCACCTTTGTCGTCGGACGAAGGAGCGACCCGATGCGCGAGATGCAACCGCTGGTGCTGTTCGATGGGGACTGCGGCTTCTGCAAGCGCTGGGTGGCTCGCTGGAGCCAGGACACCGGTGGCCGGGTGCGCTTCGCGCGCGGGAGCAGGTGGCTGCTCAAGCTCCTGGGCATCTCCCAGAAAGACATGCTGCGGGCGATGCAGCTGGTGGAGCCGTCGGGGCGCCGCTCGTCCGGCGCGGAGGCCGTCTTCCGCATGCTCGCCTGGTCGCCCCGCTGGAGCACGCGTCTGGCCGCGCGGCTGGGGTTGGTGCCCGGCGTCCGGCACGTGGCGGGCGCGGTGTATTCGGTCATCGCGCACCACCGCCGGCGCGCGTCGCGGTGGGACACGTGGTTGTTCAGCCGCGTGACGGAGCCCGCGGAGCACCGGCTGGTGCGCTGGGCCTTCATGAGACTGCTGGGCGGCACGTTCCTCATCGCCTTCACGTCGCTGGGGAAGCAGGTGCTGGGGCTCTACGGGGAGAAGGGCATCCGTCCCATCCGCGACGTCGCGCAGTCCGAGCGCTGGGCCGCGCAGGGCCGCTGGCGCCGTCCCTCCGTGTTCTGGAAGGACGCGTCGGACGCGACGCTGGTGCGCGGCTGCCGCGTGGGGCAGGCCCTGTCGCTGGCGCTGCTCCTCAACGTGGCCCCGCTCCCGAGCGCCGCCGCGCTGTGGGCGCTGTATCTGTCCTATGTGTCACTGGGACGTGAGTTCCTGTCGTTCCAGTGGGACGTGCTGCTGCTGGAGATGGGGCTGGTGGGCGCGCTCACCGCACCGGTCGGCGTGAGGCCCGGGCTGGGGAAGCGGGACGTGTCCGCGCTGGAGGTGTTCCTCTTCCGCATGCTCGTGTTCCGGCTCTACTTCGGGTCGGGCATCAGCAAGGTCCACTCGGGTGACCGGACGTGGCGCGAGTTGAGCGCGTGCGACGTGTACTTCGAGACCGCGCCCCTGCCCACGCGCGGCGGTTGGGCCGCGCACCAGCTTCCGCGCCAGGTGCGCCACGCGGGCACGGCGGCGGTGCTGGCGGCGGAGACGGCGGTGCCGTTCCTCGCCTTCGGTCCCCGGCGCGTGCGGCAGGCCGCCTTCGGCATCCTCTCCGCGTTGCAGGCGGCCATCATCACTACGGGCAACTACGGCTTCTTCAACGTCCAGTCGCTGGCCCTGGGGCTGTGGCTGCTGGACGACGCGGCCCTGCGGCGCGTGTTGCCGGAAGCGCTGTGGCGCGATGCCGGGCCCGCGCGGCGGCCGTCGGTGCCGGGCATGGCGCTGTCCGTGGCCGCGGCGGTGCCATTGCTCACGCTGGGCACCGTGGAGCAGCTGCGCCGGATGGGGTGGTGGCCTCGCGGCCCGGAGCGCCTGGTGCGGGCGGTGGACTGGCTGGAGGACCGGGTGGTGCCGCTGCACTCGGTGAACTCCTACGGCCTGTTCGCGGTGATGACGGTGGACCGGCCGGAAATCACGGTGGAGGGCTCTGACGACGGCGTGCACTGGCGGGAGTACCCGTTCCGATACAAGACGTCGGGTGTGGACCGGCCACCGCGACAGGTCGCCCCGCATCAACCCCGGCTGGACTGGCAGATGTGGTTCGCCGCGCTGGGGTCGCCGCCCTCGTGGTTCCTGGCCCTGATGGAGCGGCTGCTGGAGGGCTCGCCGGAGGTGCTGGGGCTGTTCGCGTCCAACCCCTTCCCGGACCGTCCGCCCCGGCTCGTGCGGGCGGTGCTCCACGACTACCGGATGACGTCCCGGACGGAGCGCCAGCGCACCGGGGCCTGGTGGAAGCGGGAGCGGCGCGGGCTGTATGTGTCGCCGTTGACCCTCGCGCCCGGTGCGTCCGAGCAGGCGGGGCGTCTGACCTGGCACGTCTGAAACATGCCTGGGTCCATGTAGCTCATGCCCGGTACGCCAGGACCCCACACGGGGGCGGAACGGCTAATGGCTCCCCGTGCGAAAGCGAAGGGCCGGGGACTGGCGGGGGATGGGGATCGCTGGGTACGGTTCAAGGGCGATGGTGTCCGGTGCTTCCCCGTCTTCCCTCATCTTCGGCAGGTATGCGGTGCTGCGCCGCGTGGCCGTGGGGGGCATGGGGGAAATCTTCCTGGCACGTCAGGTGGGCGTGAGCGGCTTCGAGCGCCCCGTCATCCTCAAGAGCCTGCTGCCGGATCTGCTGGAGCACGATGGCTCGGTGGAGATGTTCCTCGACGAGGCCCGCGTCGCGGCGCACCTGAACCATCCGAACGTCGTCTCGCTGTACGAGGTCGGCGCGTGGCAGGGCACGTTCTACATCGCCATGGAGTACATCGAGGGCGAGAACCTGGGCCGCCTGGCGAAGGCGTCGCAGCGGGCCGGCACGCCGCTGCCCCACCGCGTCTGCGCGCAGATGATCCGCGACGCGGCGCTGGGGCTGGACCACGCGCACCACGCGCGAGACAGCCAGGGCGCGTCGCTGGAGTTGGTGCACCGGGACATCAGCCCGCAGAACATCATGGTGCGCCTGGACGGCCTGACGAAGGTGGTGGACTTCGGCGTGGCCAAGGCGACCATCCGCGCCAGCCGCACGCGCACGGGAGTGCTCAAGGGCAAGCTGCGATACATGTCGCCGGAGCAGGTGCGCAACGAGCCCGTCTCCGGCACCAGCGACCAGTTCGCGCTGGGCGTGGTGCTGTGGGAGCTGTGCACGCGCCGGCCGTTCATCGACACGGACAACCCCGCGGAGGCCATGCGGCGCATCGCGCTGGCAGCGGTGCCCCGGCCCTCGCAGTTCGTGGAGGGGCTGTCGCCGCTGCTGGAGCAGATCATCCTGCGCATGCTCCACCGCGCCCCCGGCCAGCGCTTCGCCCGCTGCGCGGACGTGGCCCGCGCGCTCCAGTCCTATCTGGATGAAACGCCGGAGCCGCCGGAGGAGAGCGTCCCCGCGGTGGTGACGCGGCTGGTGGGCGACACGGTGCTGGCGCGGCTGCGCGACGCGGGCAGCGGCGAGCCCGGGCTGCCCCAGGTCCGCGAGCCCTCCAACGTGTCGTGCCCGCGCTGTGGCCAGTCCACCAGCGCGACCAGTCGCTTCTGTCCCGCGTGCGGCAACTCGCTCACGCCCATGGGCGTGGACGCCGCGCAGAAGTCGCTCACGCCCTCGTCCGGAGGCGCCGCGCCCAAGCTCCCGCTGATGCCCGCGCTGCGCGAGCCGCCCATGCACCTGGGCGACGAGGATCTCCCCGACGCGCCGACGGCCAAGGCGCCCGCGCGTCGCGGCGACGGCGCCGTGCACGAGCCGCCCACCGACCCGACGATGGAGGTGCCCGCGCCCCTGGCCTCCGCCCTGGCCGCGCCGCCGTCCGCCACCGGGGACGACGACGGACCTCCGGCCCTGGGAGACGAGGCTCCGGGCCCCACGGTGAAGATCCGCGCGATGGACGCGCAGGCGCAGATGCGCCGGCTCACGCTGCTGGTGGTCGCGGGCGAGCCGGCCCACGCGGCCCGGTTGCGCGAGGTGGTGGCGCAGGTCTCCGCGCGCCACCACGTGGAGGCGATGGCGCTGTCGGACACGCACTGGTGTCTGCCCTTCGGCCTGCCGCAGGTTCGCGCGGACGACGCGACGCGGGCGCTGAAGTGCGCGGAGGAATTGGGCGGCGCGGGCCTGAGCGTGAGGCGGGGCCTGGAGTCCGGCGTGGTGCGCTCGAGCGCGGAGGCCGGGGCGCCCCGGCTGTCCGGCCTGGGGCTGGAGCGGGCGCAGGCGCTGGCGGACGCGGCGGTGTCTGGCGAACTGCTGGTGGGCGCCTCGGTGAAGGCGCTGCTGGTGGAGTCGGGCGGGGTGCGCATCGGCATGGCGCGCGAGCTGCCCGGCGGCACGGCGTGGCGGGTGGAGTCCGGCGCGCCCGCGACCCGCGTGGACGCGCTGGTGGGGCGCGACGAGGCGCTGACCCAGGCGGCGATGGTGGTGGAGTCGGCGTGCAAGGGGGAAGGCGGCGCACGGCTCTTCGTGGGGCCCTCGGGTGTGGGACGCAGCCGCTTCCTGGAGGCGGTGGCGGAGCTGGCCGCGGGCGCCTCGCCGCGCGTGGTGTACGCGTGGGGTGGAGACCCTCGTTCCGCGGGAGCGCTGGGACTGTGGCGCACGGTGCTCGCCGCGCTGTCGCGGACCGCCACGGGCGGAGACGCGTCGCTGCCTCCGCTGTCGGGGCTGGGCTTCTCCGAACCAGAGGCCGCGGCGCTCTGGCGGAGGCTCGCGCGGGGCGCGCCCGTGGGCGGCGGACTCCTGCCGGCGGGAGACGGAGCGGTGGTGGACGCCATCCAGCGCGTGGCGAAGCCGACCGGACTGTTGCTGCTGGTGGACGACGTGCACCGCGTGGACGGCCCGTCGCTGGAGATGCTCGCGGGGCTGCTCACGGCGAAGGAGCTGGGAGTGTCGCTGGTGGCCACGGGTGACGTGGACGCGGTGCCCACGTCCCTGGCATCCCTGCCCGTGACGGTGCTGGAGGGGCTGTCGCCGTCGGAGCTGAACGCGCTGCTCACCGCGAGCCTGGGCCTGGCCCTGTCGCCGTCGTTGGAGCGGGCGGTGGCGGACCGGGTGCGCGGCAATCCCGCGCATGCGCTGGCGCTGGTGCGGCTGCTGGTGTCGGTGGGGGTGTTGCAGCGCACGGAGGGCGGCTTCCAGTCCAATGGCCCGCTGTCCCCCGCGGCGCTGCCGCAAGGCCTGGGGCAGGCCCTGGGCGCGCGGCTGGAGCTGCTGCCCGCCGCGTCGCTGCGCTTCCTCCAGCGGGCCGCGGTGGAGGGCTCGCTCTTCTCCGCGGAGCTGGTGCGCGCGTCGCTGACGGCCACGGACGGCGCCGGGGTGCTGGAGGACGCGGAGTGGGTGGTGCCCGTGCCCGGGCAGCCCGGCATCTTCCGCTTCACGAGCGAGGAGGCGCGGCAGGTGCTGCGCGAGCGCCTGTCGCCCCCGCAGCTGCGCAGCGCGCACCAGGAGCTGGCGGAGACGCTGGAGGACGAGGCGTTCGTGCAGGAGCCGGCCCGCGAGGTGCGCGTGGCGGACCACCTGCTGGGCGCGGGTGCCTCCGGCGCGCCGGTCGCGTGCGAGCGGGCGGGCGACTGGTTCGCGGCGCGAGGCGAGTGGCGCTCGGCGGTGGAGTTCTTCCGCTGGGCCCTGGGCCGGGCGCCCGGCGCGACGGCGGCGGTGGTGCGCTGGCAGCTGGACGTGCTCGCGCGCGCGGCGGGATGTCTCACGCAGACGGACCCCGCCGCCGTGGACGGGCTGGTGACGCCGTGGCTGGACCGCGTGCCGGTGATGCAGACGCCCGGCCGGTGGGCGGAGGCCGCGCGGCGCCTGGCCGTCGCGGAGCTGAAGCTGGGGCGCGTGGACGACGCGGAGGTGCGTCTCAGCATGGCGCAGGGGCCGGCGGGCTCGGATCCGGAGGCCGAGGCCCTGGTGCTGGGCGAGCTCGCGCGCGTGCGCGAGGCCAAGGGCGAGACGACGGCCGCGGTGGAGCTGCTGGCGCGCGCCTTCCAGCGCATGGGGAACCGGACCCCGCACGTGGCGGACTTCTTCTGGGAGCACTACCTGCTCCTGGGCCGGCTGCAGCAGCGGCTGGGGCAGCTGGACCGGGCGCGGGTGGCCTTCACGCGCGCGGCGGAGCAGGCGCGGTCGGTGGGCAGCGCGGTGGGCCAGGCGCGGGCGTTGTCGCAGCTCGCGGGCCTGCGGGTCCTCGCGGGCGAGCCGGCCCAGGCGCTGTCGGACCTGGAGCGCGCGCTCGCCCTGGCCGAGCAGGGTGGGGACGCCCAGGAGGTGGCGCGCATCCACTACAACGCCGGGCGCCTGCTGGTGGCGGGAGGCCGGGGGCCGGAGGCGCGCGAGCGGCTGGAGCAGGCGAGGGAGCGCGCCCGGGTGGCGG
>NZ_RAWQ01000118.1:0-32338 GCF_003668965.1 Corallococcus sp. AB030 | reverse complement strand
GGTGTGTTCCGCGGCGCAGCGGCCAGCGTCGTCGTGGGCGTCGGGGCCGGCGTCGGTGGCGGCGAGGTCCGCGTGCAGCAGGGCGTGGAAGACGATGAAGTCCACGACGAAGGCGGGCACGGAGGGGCGGTCCAGCGCGGGGTGGACGCGCACCTCGCGCAGGCGAGCGTCGTAGCCGCCCAGGTGGATGGTGCGGCGGGTGCGGCGGGCGGGGCGGCGGGCCCAGCCCACCTCCACGGCGTGCACGCGCCCGTCGAAGTAAGCCGCGTCCAGCCGGGCGTGGACGGCCTTGAGGTCGAAGCAGCGGCCGCGAGTGCGCAGCGGGGCGCCGGGCCTGCGCTCCCGGCGCACCTGGCCGTGGTGGGCGTGGCTGAAGGCCTCCAGCACCTCGCCGGCGGCGGTGTCGCCGGACACGTAGAGGGCCAGGGTGCGCACCACGGTGTCGGGTGCGTCCAGGAAGAGGTGGTGCAGGCGCAGGCGCACGCCTTCGGGGAGGCGGCGGTAGCTCACCAGGGTGGCGCGGTTGTCCGTGAGGCGCAGGTGCACGGGCTGGCCCAGCAGGGCGGACACGCGCCGGGCCAGGTCCGCGGCCCGGGGCAGCGCGTCCTCGCGCGAGGGCAGCCGCGAACGCTCCGGTTCACGCCCGGGCGCCGGGGCGTCGAACATCGCCAGTTGTCCGGGCGGCGGACGCATTGGGGGAAAGGTAAGCCCTGCCCCGGCCCGATGGCCAGGAGGATGCGTGGCGCCGTGTCCGGCGTCCTACGCGGGCCGCGGGCTGAACGGCCTTGAGCGCCGCGCGCGTCCAGTGGCTGCGAGGCCTTCGGTGTGGATGCGGAGCCCCATGCGGGGGCACCCCGTCAGCGCCGCGCCGCACGAACCTGTCCGACAGTCGGACCGGCCTGGGCCGCGAGGTCGTGTTCGTCAGCGGCGGGCGTTCCTCGGGGGACGGCCGTCACGCCTTCGGAAGCGCGGGGTACCGGTCCGCGAGCGAGGCGATGACGGCGAGCAGCTCCCCGGGCTCCACCGGCTTGGGCACGTGGCTCTGGAAGCCGGCGCGCAGCACGCGGGTGCGGTCCTCCGAGCGGGCATAGGCGGTGATGGCCACCGCCGGGGTGTGGCCGCCCTTCTCGGCGGACAGCGCGCGCACGCGCTCGATGAAGCCGTAGCCGTCCGTGACCGGCATGCCGATGTCGGAGACGAGCACGTCCGGATGCTCCGCCTGGAGCACCTGGAGTCCCTCCAGCGCGGAGCCCGCGGTCACCACCCGGGCGCCGCTGTCCTCCAGGAGCGTGCGCAGCAGCTCGCGCGCGTCCTCCTCGTCATCCACCACGAGCACCCGCACGCCGCCCAGCTCCGGCGGGGGCGAGGGCATCCGCTCCGCCGCGGGAGGTTTCGGCGACGGCGGCATGGCGGGGTCGCGCCGCTGCGTGACGGACAGGGGCAGCCGCACGGTGAAGGTGGCGCCCCGTCCCTCGCCGTCGCTGGCGGCGGAGACGGTGCCGCCGTGCATCTCCACGATGTGCCGAACGATGGCCAGCCCCAGTCCCAGCCCGCCCGTCTTGCGCGTGCTGCCGCCGTCGGCCTGGCGGAAGCGCTCGAAGACGTGGGAGAGGAAGGCCTCGGAGATGCCCTGGCCGGTGTCCTCCACGGTGAGCTCCACGATGGAGTCGCGCCGCGACACCACCAGCCGCACGTGGCCGCCCTTGGGCGTGAACTTCACCGCGTTGGACAGCAGGTTCCACACCACCTGCTGGAGCCGGTGCGGATCGCCCATGACGCTGCTGGTGGTGTCCACCGTGGCCCTTACCTCGATGCGGCGCGCGTCCGCCGCTGGCTGCACGGACTCGAGCGCCTGCTGCACCACCGCGGACAGGTCCACGGGCGACACGTCCAGTTTGAGCTTGCCGGACACGATGCGGCTGACGTCGAGCAGGTCCTCGATGAGCTGTCCCTGCGCGCGCGCGTTGCGCTCGATGGTCTCCAGCGCGCGCTCCTGGCGGGGGGCGGGCAGGGTGCCGGTGCGCAGGAGCTGCACCCAGCCGAGGATGGCCGTGAGGGGCGTGCGCAGCTCATGGCTGATGGTGGCGAGGAACTCGTCCTTGAGCTGGTTGGCCTCTTCGGCCTCGCGGCGCGCGGCGCTCTCGCGGGCGAGCAGGGCCTCGCGGTCCACCTCCGCCTGCTTGCGGTCGGAGATGTCGATGACGCTGCCGATGTAGCCCAGGAAGTGTCCGTCCGCGTCGAAGCGGGGCGAGCCGGTGTCCACGGCCCACCGGTAGTGTCCGTCCGTGCCGCGCAGGCGGTAGTCCAGGCGGAAGGGCTGGCGGGCGGCGTTGGACTCCGTGAAGGTCCGCTGCGTGCGCTCCAGGTCGTCGGGGTGGATGGCGTCGAACCAGCCGAAGCCCAGACCCGTGGCCTCGGTCTGGCCGGTGAAGGCGTACCAGCCCCGGTTCATGTACGTCGTGGCGCCTTGCACGTCCGTCACCCAGAGCATGACGGGGGCGTGGTCCGCCATGTTGCGGAAGCGGGCCTCGCTGTCGCGCACGACCTCCAGCAGTTGTTCGCGCTCCTGGGCCACGGTCTTCTGTTCGGTGATGTCGCGCGCGGCGGCGTAGATGAGGCCCAGCTCGGGCGCGGGGCGGGAGGCCCACGCGAGCCACCGGTAGCGGCCGTCGCGGGTGCGGAAGCGGTTCTGGAAGCGCAGGGTGGGGATGCCGTGGGCCAGCTTGCGCATCTCCTCCTGGGTGGACGCCCGGTCATCGGGGTGGATGAGGTCCATGAAGGGGTGCTGGTAGAGCTCCGCTTCGCTCCACCCGAGCACGCTGACGAAGTACGTGTTCACGCGCTTGAAGTACCCGTCCAGGCCCGCGACGCAGAACATGTCCGGGGACAGCTGGAAGAAGCGCTCGCGCTCCTCGACCTCGATGTGGCGACGCTCGGCGCTGTCGAACGCGAACGGGATGACGGCCTGGGCCAGCGCGTTGTCGATGCTGGCGCCAAGCACGCGCAGTTGATGCAGCGGCACGTCCACGTCGGCGCGCTCGGCGCGCGACAGGATGCAGTCGCGCAGGAGGGCGTATTCGCGCGTGACGAGGGACACGTCCGCGCCCAGGCGCAGGCGCTGCCGGCCGTGTGCTCCAGCGGCCTCGCTGTGGTGGAGCGGGGGGAGGCCGTCCGCGTCCTCCTCCGCGTCCACGAGCGCGGTGTGGAGCTCATCGAGCAGGGCGGGCAGGGCGTCAACGAGCTGCTCTTGTGACAGGCGCAGGGTGGTGAAGAGAGGCGACACCCGGGCGCACCAGTCCTCCAGGAGCGCCTCGCGTTCGGTGTTCAGCAGCTCGGCCAGGGACGCAGGGGACCGGCCCCTCGTGGGCATGGGCTCTTCGGATGAAGGGCCGTGCTCCTGTGGACCCGACGAAGACATGAATGTTCTTGAGGTGCGGCGGCCGGGCTCGCATGGGCAGGGGCGGGATGTTCGGCCCCTGCCTCCTTGCCTGGGCAGCGGTCAGGCGGCTTCAGCGCACGGTGACGATGCGGCCCTGCGCATCCACGCAATAGACCGCGCCTCCATCCAGGATCTCCGCATCCAGGCCGCAGCGCGACAGATCCGGAATGAAGGAGATGAAGAACAATCCCTCCTCGGAGCGGAGCACACGCGTCTCGTAGGTGTCGCGGCGTGACAGACACTCCGCGATGCGCGGATCGCGTGCATTGGTCTGGACCTTCCGACCCGGTGGAAGGAAGTCGTTCAGTGCCAGGCTCAGGGCCTCCAGCATGGGCCCTGAAAGATGGGTGGCATTGTCGAAGGACTCCGGGAAGTGAACCCGAGCCGCTTCTTCTTCAGGCGCACGAGGAGCCACAGGGAGCTTGTGGTAGCCGAGCAGGCCGCACCCACTCAGCCCAAGACCCAGGAGCCCGAGTCCGAGCGCGCGCAATCCACGCAGCGTCATGGCAGCCAGTCCTTTCCCTCGAAGGCCTTGAACGCGCCCCAGTCACCAGCGGGAGATGTGGCGGTGGCACCCGCCGTCAGGGGCGGCGAGGAATCACCAGTGGGCTCCCTATGGGAACATCACGTTGTCGAGTGTGATCGTACGCGGCCCGTCTTCCTCCCACAGCTTCAGGGAGAAGGCTCCCTGGGCCGCCGTTGAAGCGTCGGCCTCCACCACGACGAGCCCGAACTCACCTGTCGGGATGGGCCGTTGCTGCCAGAGCCGAAGCACCTTCAACTCCGCCCCGGTCTTGCCTCGAAGCGTTGCCCCCTTCGCGACCCATGGAGGAGCGCCCGCCATCACCGTCAAATTGATCTCGACAGCAACCCCCGTCGCGGACCGATAACTCTTGACGGAGGTTGCCTTAAGCGCGTTTCCAGCCGCACGAGCGACAGCCTCGGTCACGAGTCGTCCGGTCACTCCATGCTCGTCCAGCGCGCCGGAGAAGACGAGACCTGCCAGCCCGCCCGGAGCATTCTGTTCGGCCACCAGTCGTACGACTTCGCCCTGGCAGCGCGTCAACCCCGCACGAACCTCCCGGATTTCTTGCTGGTACGTCTCGATTGTCCGCATGCCGCGATAGACCTCAATGAGAGGTTCCGCCGTCGCGGGATGCACTCGAAGAAGGAATGAGGCGCTTGCTGGCGCAGCCCCATCCCGGAAGCGCACGAACAGACGCAGCCTCTCTCCAGCAGTCAAACGTGCTGAAGGCACCAGCCGCAATGTGGCCTGCCCTGCATCCACGAGAGAAAAGCGGTCCCGGCTCTCCAGTTCGACTTCGCCGCGCTTCAAGTCGGAGTCGAAGAGGAACGTTGTCGAAAGCTGAGCGCTGATTGCGATTTCGTGGGTGGAGGAAGCGTCATCGGGAGCCAACTCGATCCGGCGCACGCCCGGCAAGGAAGCACCGGCTTCCGATGGGTCGGCCGACGCTCCACTCGCGAGCAGGAGTCCAAGGAGCACGGCGAAAGAAGAAGAAGACACTCGGCGATGGCTCCCGGGGAATCCCGCTACTCGAACTCGCTCACCGCTCTCACTTGAGCGCTCGTGAAGATACGGGCACTGGAGGGTGAGTCGTCTCCAGGCTTTCGGGCCATGCCTCGGACACTGTCCTCCGCGAGGACCTCCATGCACACGGGAAAACTGTCGCCCTTCGGCGTCGTTGCCCAGGTCAGGCGCCCATACACGCGATCCCTCACGATGAGCCGGCCAGACAGCACCGTGTTGCTCGGCATGTCCTTCCAAGGGCCAGCCAGGATCAATTCCGTCGGCCCCTCCCGCACGGAGATGACCTTCGGATCGTCGATGATGAAGACCGCGTAGGCTTTGCGGCCCAGGGGAATGTTCAGCTTCTCCATGGCCTTCACTGCCCCCACCGGACACGGCTCTGGCGGCGGAGGCGGACGTACCTGCGACCCGGGGCACGCGAGCGCCGCACAAGCCGCCGCCGTGCTCGCCGCGCGGGTCATGACACTCATGCCCTTCTTCGCGGGCTTCGAGGGGAGCTGAGGGGGCAGGGTGTCTTCCGGTCGCGTCGTCACGGTGGCTGAGTCCTCCTGGAGCGTCGCGGGGAGAGCGACGGCCGCGGCGGTGGCCTCCGGCCCGGTTGGAGCAGCGGCGCGGCCAGCTTGAGGCGACTTGCCAGGGGGCGCTACTTCCTGACGGGTGTGGGCCAGCCTCGCGATGCGTGACGTCCCAAGTCCCCACGCCGCCCCTGCCAGGACGAGCACCAGGACGAGCGCCATCCAGGCACGGAAGGCTCCGCGCTTCACAGGCGCAACATGTACGGTCGTCGCGGGATGCGGCGACACGTTCGCCGCGGCATTCGCGTCCCCAACTGGCGCCACTTTCAGGGGAAGGCGTTGGCCCCGGCGCGGACGGTGCCGGGGTTCGTTCCGCCACTGCTCGAAGCTGTCGAGGTCCTCCCCCTCCGTCGTCGCGGAGTCCTCGGCATAGGCGTCGCAGAGCGGCACGTCCCACGCCGCGTCCGCGCCACGCAGCGCCTCCTCCAGGGACTCGCAAAGCTGCCGGGCGCTCGGCGTGCGCGCCTCGGGCGTCTTCTCCAAGAGCCGCAGGCACACGTCGCCCAGCGCCCGGGGCACGCGCTCATTCTCCTTGTGCGGCGGCATGGGCGCGCTCCCGAGAATCGCCTCCGTCAAGCTGGCGGCATCCTCGCCATCGAAGGGGAAGCGCGCCGTCAGCAGCCGGTAGAAGACGAGGCCCAGCGCCCACAAGTCGTCCGCCGGGCCCGCCGTGTACCGGGCGTCCGGCGCCTCGCGATGGGCCCTGAGGAAGCGCCATGCCTCCGGCGCGCGGTAGTCCACCGTCCCGGGCGGGAGGATGTCCGCGGTCAAGTCACGCGCGCCCGCGTAGTCGCCAATGCCGAAGTCCACCAGCTTGGCCACGCCATCCGAGGCGCGCACCATGATGTTGGCCTCCTTCACGTCCCGGTGCACCACCCCGTCCGCATGGGCGGCGGCGAGCGCCCGCGCCACGCCCAACAGCACGCGCGCCGCCTGTCGCGCCGTGGGATTCTCCGCGTCAGCCCATTCGTCCAGTTGGCGCCCGTCGACGTACTCCATGACGATGACGGCGAACTGAGGCTGGGCCACCGGCCAGTAGCCGTGGCCCAGGATTCTCACCACGTTGGGGTGCCGCAGCCGGGTGAGGATGGAGACTTCGCGCTCCGCCCGCTCGCCCACGCGCGGCAGGTGCAGCAGCTTCAGGGCGAAGCGCTGGCCCTCGCAGCGCGCGAGGTACACCGTCCCGAAGCCTCCCTGCCCCAGCTGGTGCTCCACCGTGTAGCCCAGCAACTGGGCCCCCGGATTCAGCACGGCGGGAGGCGGCCCCCGAATCATGGCTGCCCTCTTTCGGACTTCCAGCCTTCTCGCATGCGGCGGCCTCCCGGCGGGGCGCGCACCCTACCCAAGGCATGAGAAGCCCGGGAGGCCCAACGCCTTGGGACGCATCCAGCTGGGGACTCGTGGAGTCCACTCAAGCGCTTCCAACCTCCAACATTCATCCCTGCGCGCCCTGGGCTACGCTGAGCCCCGCCATGAATGAAGAACTCGGCATCACCATCGGCACGGAGGCTCGCGCGGCCCGCCAGCACCTGGGCCTGACTCAGGCCGAAGTCGCGGAGCGCATTGGACTGGTACACCCCGTCTACAACCGTCTGGAGCGCGGGAAGATGCTTCCCAGCGTCCCCTCCCTCTACCGCCTCTGCCGGGAGCTGCGCGTCTCCCCTGAGAAACTCCTGGGCCTCACCGCGACAGGTGACGTGCGCAAGGGCCACAAGCCCCAGCCCAAGGAAGAGGACGCCCCGGAGCTGCGGCGCCTTCTCCACCTCGCGCGCAAGTTGGACGCAGAGAAGCTGGACGCCCTTCTTCACGTCGCTTCGGCGCTGGCACGCTGACGGATTACTCCCGCTTCACGCCCTCCAGTTCATGGGGCTCCAGCCCTTCGCGGAAGAGGCCACTCTCGCCAAACTCCACCGCGTCGCGAAGGCCGCTGCCCTCCGCCAGTACCCGGGCCCACTCCACCGCGGCCTCCTGGCGGCCATAGCCCGGGTGCCGCCTTGCCAGGGCGATTCGCATGGCATCCCGCATGTCCGCCGCCGTGGCGAACCGCTCCTCGGGTTGGCGCGCAGCGCGACATGCAGCATCGCCTTCACGTCCGGGGAGAGTGAGCCCACGGCCTCCTCGACGTCCTTCGGACCGAAGCTCGCCAGCAGCACCTGCATCTGTGTCAGCGGCAGGGAGGGAAGGATTTCCGAATAGAGGTAGGCCAGGCGCCTGGGCGGGCGTGGCACGTCCTCCACGTCGAAGAGGTGCTTGCCGGTGAAGAGCTCCACCAGCAGCACGCCCAGGCTGAAGACGTCGGAGCGCGGCGAAAGCGGCTGCCGCCCCAGGTATTCCGGCGAAGCGTAGGCCACATCTCCACGCACGAGGTTTGCGGGTGACTCCTCGCGTCCCACCACCAGCGAGTACGCCGCGCCGAAGTTCGTCAGCTTCACCTCGCCCTGTGTCCCCACGTAGACGTGGCGGGGGTTGACGTCGCGGTGGATGACGCCCAGCGACTGGCCGTCCGTGTCCGTCAGGGTGTGCGCGTGGTGCAGCGCCTCCGCGATCTCCGCGCCGACATAGAGGGCGAAGGACTCGGAGACGCGTCGTCCGCGCGCTACGCCCGCGCTCACCAGCGTCTCCAGCGAGGGGCCGTCCACGGACTCCATGACGACATGCAGCGCGCCCTGGTGCACCTTGCGGTGGAAGACCTGGGCGATGGCTGGGTGGCGCACGCGGAACGCCAGTTGAAGCTCCTCTCCCAAGCGCGTGCGCTGAATGTACGTGGAGGGGTTCGCCAGCTTCCGGACGAAGCAGAAGCCGGGCAACTCGTTCCCTCTCGCTGGGAAGCGTTGCGCCAGCATCAGCACCTCGCCCGTCTGCATCCGCACCAACTCGCGGACGGCTTCGTAGCGGATGCCGTCGATGGTGAAGAGGTGCTGGGGCCTGTCCGGCGTCGGCGGAAGTTGCCTGCGACGCGGCGAGGCTTCCGTGCGCGCCAGGTCGTTGGTCGTCGTGTCGGGCATGGCTCCTCGGGAGGCGGAAGAAAAGCGCGGCGCCTCCCAGGAACTTGAGTGGATTTGACTTTTAAAGTCCATGATTTTGAACTTTAAAGGTCAATAACTGTGTCTGGGTGAGGTTGGGAGTGCGGCCCGTCAAAGTCCCAGATACATGAGCAGCGCACCCAGGTCCGCGTCGGACAGGGCCTCCGTGCTGTAGAGCGGCATGTTGCCTCCCACGCCGAAGAACGGACCGTGCCGCACCTTTTCGATGACGACCTGCGCGTGCGGGATGCCCGGGAAGAGCCGGTCGTATTCGCGAGTCACCTCCGGCAGCACCGACGCCAGCTCCGTCAGCCGTCCATCTCCCGTGTGCGTCGCGCCGTGGCAGTTCTGGCACGCCGCCCGGTACACCGCTTCGCCTCGCGTGGCGTCGCCCCGGGGCACGTCCTGGATGTCCTTCACCACCGTGAACGGCAGCGCGGGCGCCTGCGCGTCCGGGCTGATCCGCGACAGGTACTCATACAGCGCGCGGGAGCGCGGCTCCTCCGCCCCCAGCTTCGTCACGCCGCGCATGAAGTTCACGTAGCAGAAGTTCACCGCGTCCAGCAGCTGCGTCTCGTCGCCGCCCCACCAGCTCGGCCGCGCCGCCACGTTGTACAGCGTGTGCCCTGAGTCGATGCGCCCCGCCGGCGCCTCCGCCGTCGTCACGTGGCACGTCGCGCACGAGAACTTGTTGTACTCGCTCGACGACAGCCGCGCGTCCTGGAACAGCGCCTCTCCGTAGTCCGCCGCGGCCTGGGGCCCCTCTTCGCCCCCACACCCGGCCAGCACCCCCGCGAGCACCGCCGCCACACCCGCGCGCAGGCCCCTCACGGCTGCCCCCGCAACAGGCTCACCGAGTCCGGGAAGATGCCCATCCGCACCGTGGACAGCACCGTGCCCTCCGTCAGGTCCACGACGTGCAACGTGCCCGGGCCGATGTGGTCCCCTTCGCAGACCGCCAATCCGTGGCGCTCGTCCGGCGTCAGCATGAACTGATGCACGTTGAGACATCCCGCCTGTGACAACTGCACCGTGCGCTGCACCGTGGACGTCGCCGCGTCGATGACCGCCACCGCGTCCTCCTGCTGATAGGGCATGTACAGCGTGCGCCCGTCCCGCGTGAACGCGCCGAACATGGGCGAGCCGCGCAGGTACACCGTGCGCTCCGGGTTCATCGCGCGCGTCCCGGGCTCCAGCACCTGCACCTGCTTGCTCGCGAGCGAGCTGACCCACACGTCCCCCGTCGTGGGCGACACCGTGAGCGCGTATGGCTGATGGCGCGGACTCACCGCAGTGCCCGAGCCCGCCGCCACCTTCACGCGCGTCACCGGCATGCCCGCCGCCGCCAGGTCCACCACCGCGACCTCGTCCGACCAGCACGCCACGTACGCCGTGCGCTCATCCGCGGACAGGCGCACCGCGTGCGGCGCGGGGCACACCTTCACCCGCTCCTTCACCGTCATCGTCTCCGCGTCGAGGATGACCAGGCGCGAGACCATGTCCTCCTCCGGCCCGCCCTTCCGCGCCACGTCCGCGATGCGCAACAGGTCGAAGTGCGTCTGGTACAGCGTGCGCCCGTCCGCGCTGACGATGACGTCCCCCGGGTTGCGGTCCACGCGCGTGGACGCCACCAACCGGTTGTCCTTCGCGCTCAGCTTCAGGCAGTAGCCGTCCGCCGTCCCCGTCCCATGCGCGCCATGCGGACCCGAGCCGCCTCCGGGCACGTAGTTGGAGATGCCCACGTAGTAGTAGTCGCCAGCCGGCGATACCGCCGTGTGGTGCGGTCCCTCCAACTCCACCGGGTTGAGCCCCACCGGCACGCGCGCCAGCTCGCCCCAGCCCGGCGTCCCCAGCCCGTCCATGTCCAGCAGGCTCACGGAGTCATCCAGGCTGTTCGTCACCAGCAATCGCCCGGAAGCTCCCGGAGGCGGCACCGTCGAGCCGCCCCGCGTCCACGGGTTTGGATCCGCGTACGTCAGCTCGGGCACGTCCGTGCCCGGCTCCGGCGGTTCGGCCTCCGTGCAAGCGCCCAGCGCCAGGACGCAAAGCCAGGCGGCGCGCCTCACCTGGCCATCCCCATGGTGAAGGGCACCGGAGTCCCCAGCGTGTACGGCCCCTCCGTGATGCGGTTCTGCACCAGGTACGCGCTCACCACCTGCACCGACAGCGCCTTGCCCGCCGAGTCCTTCACCGTCCGCCAAGAGCCGTCATCCAGTTGCCACTGCAACTCCGACGTCAACACCTGGACGATGGGGCACTCGCGCCCGGCGACGTGGACCTTCACCCAGTAGAGGTCGCCCGTGTACGGCGGCAGGTGGGCTTCGGCGGTGGGCAGCACCAGGTTCCCCAGCCACGCGAGCACCGAGCGCTTCGACTCGCGAGGACGGCCCTCCAGCAGGGGGGACGTGCGGCCCGGGCGTTCCAGCGACGCGCGCAGCGGAGACGTCCACTGCCACAGCGGCGCGGATTGGTCCGTCCAGTACTCCTGCTGGGACTCGGGCGACGTGAGCGTCACCGCGCGCGAACTGTCCTGGGGCTGGTTCCTCGCATCCACCAGCGTGCGCCACGCCTCGTCCGTGGCGCCGCCCGCGTAGAGCGGTTCCTCGCACTCGGTGGCCTGGGGCTCGGTGTCGTCGCCGTTGCACGCGCTCAGGGCGAGCAGCGCGACAGCAGCGGTACTCCAGGGCAGGGACGTCTTCAGCTTCATGGTCATGGGGCCTCGCGCCGACGGCCGCGGCGCGTCAAGGGAAGCAAGGGAAGCAGGAACAGCGGAAGCAACATGCCCGCGGGCGCGGCGGCACAACCGGAGGACGGCTTCGGCTTCGGGTCGGCGGGCGTGCCCGCGTCCTCCACCGGCTGCACTCCCGCATCCAGCACGCCGGCGTCCGGAACGCCATCCGGGTAGAGCGGCGCGCCAATCGTCTCCGCGAGCTGGGGCCAGCGCGACGGACACAGCTCGCGCACGGGCGTTCCCGCCGGGCACTGATGGCTGCCTTGGATCTGCTCCAGGCTGAAGAGGGGCTCCCACGTGGTGCCGTCGTCGCTGCTGCGCGCCAGCGACCAGTCATGGAGCCACGGCGAGCCGCAGCCGTAGATGACGTCTCCCACGCGCGTCACGCACGCGTTGCCGGTGGGCAGCACCAGCTTGGAGAAGGCCCCGCCCTCCTGGCTGCGGAAAAAGGAGCTGTACGTGGACACCCACGCGGTGCCGCCGTCGGCGGAGACGTCCATGTTGATGAACACGTCGTCGATGCCGGCGCCCGTGCGCGCGGTGAAGGTGCGCCCGCCGTCCGTGCTGTGCAGGATGTGCGTATAGCCCTGCGCGGACACGCGCGCCCAGACGCGGTGCGGCTCCACCGGGTCCGTCGCCGTCACCACGAAGTCGAACGGGCGCACCAGGTCCGGGAAGGTCTGCGGCAATTCCTCCCACGTCTCGCCCGCGTCGTCGCTGCGGAACAGATACATGCGCGCCGTGTCCGACGCGGACACGTAGAGCGTGCGCGGGTCCGCGGTGGACACGCGCACGGCGGAGAAGAGGACCCCCGCGCGCTGGAGCCCCAACGGCCGCCACGTCTCCCCGCCGTCCTCCGAGCGGAACACCCCGTTGGTCGCCGACGTGGAGCGGCCCGTGGCCACGTACAGCACCGCGTCATCCGAGGGGTGCGCCGCGAGCCCCGTCACCCAGGTGTCCTTGAACGCCGGGTGCGACGACCACGAACACGCGCCGTCCTTCGAGGACAGCAGCGCGTTGCCGGTGGCCGCCAGGATTTGCCCTGTCTCGCGCCAGACGAAGGACTCCGGGCGCCAGCCGCCATACCCCATGGCATCCGGACACACCCAGCGCCACGTCCGCCCACTGTCGCGCGAGATGACCGCGCCAAACGTGGCCCCCACGAAGAAGTCCTCGGAGTGGCCTCGCCGCAGCGTGACGTTGGCCGTCTCCGGCAGGCCCGCGTGCGCCCACGCGGCGCCCGAGCTCACCGAGCCCAGGAGGCCGGCCACCGCCGCCCCCCTCCAACCCCCCGTGATTCGTCGCGTTCGCATCCGGCGCTCCGGGGCAGGCCTCATGGCCCCCCACGATAACGCCCGGCCCGCGCCTGCATAGCGGTGCATGCGGCGCGGAGTCCGCTCCTCCCCGAAGCGCCCGGCAGGGGAGCGACCGCGCGGTCACTGCTTCCCGGCGGACACGTCCAGGACGGTGGGCAGGTCCTGCACGGTGAGCGTGGCGACGCCCAGGTTCGCCGTGAGGCCCGACGGCTGGACGCAGGCCGCCAGCGTGGTGAGCGTGGGCACGGCGGTGACCAGGCGCACGCCGTGGCCCGCGTGACGCCCGGTGCTGATGGTCCCCTCGGACGTGAAGACCTGCATGGCGCCATCCGCACGAACCTCTACTCGGTCCAACCGCACGGAGGACTTCTCCCCGTTGGACCATGTCACCGTAGCGATAGAGGCCCCTCCCGCGTTGCCGATGCACGTCGCGCGCTTCAAATGCAGGGTCTCCATCCCCACGGCCGTCATCACCACGCCGTCGTTGACGGGGCAGCCGCTGAACTGGAGTGACTCTCGCTGCACGGAGCTCCGGGGCGTGGTGAGCAGCAGTCCGGGACGGTAGGCCTGCTGGAGCGCCCCCGAGCACACCACCACCGGCGAATCCTCCAGCGTCCGCGCCGCCTCCGTCATCGACGCCGGCAGCTCCGCCTGCGCCAGCGCCTCCTCGCCCCACACCGCGTCATCCGCCGGGTCCGCGTCCCCTTGCACAGGCGCCTCCGCCCGCACGGGAGCTTCGGCCTGCACCGGAGCCGCGGCCTGCACCGGAGCCTCAGCCCGCACCGGGGCTTCGGCCTGCACCGGAGCCGCAGCCCGAGCCGGGGCCTCGGGCTCGTTGGCGCGGGCGGCTCCGGACGAGAGCATCAGCAGGCAGCCACCTCGCGCGAGGAGGTTCAGCGCGCGGCGCGGGTGGGACGACTCCAGGACCTTGAGAGAACGGAAGGAAGCGGGGCGCGACGTCATGGGGGAAGACACCTTGGGTAGGAGTCCCTGGGTCAGGGACGCCTGAAGGTGGGGAATCCCTCTCACGCACGACAGCCACCCCGAAGCGCAGGGTTTGCGCCCACCCCAACCTCTCAGGTTTTGCGCATCCGATTCACGCGGTGGACAGTGTGTCCAAAGCCTGCCCCTCTTCACCGCGCTGGCTGGCTTTCCCTGTTTCAGAATGCTACGGAATCAGGGTCCGGACCCAGGCGTGGACCCCCTTTGTCCGCCAGGGCGTCCGGGAGGAACGACAAGGCCGTGACTCCAAACGATTCGAACGGGGACGACGTGGCCGTGGGCCCTGGCTCCAGCGTCACGCGAGGGGTGTGGGCTCGGGTGCTGAAGGGCGCGGTGGAGGACGCGGTGCGCGCGTACGAGGCGATGGGGGCGGGGCAGCGCGAGCGGGTCCTGGAAGAGGCGCTGGTGGTGCCCGCCGACACGCGCACCCGGCTGGTGGAGGTGCTGCGGCAGGCGCGCGACTTCGCGGGCGCGGCGCGGCTGTTGGAAGCGGATGGAGACGACCGGGGCGCGGCGCCGTTGTACGAACAGGCGGGAGCGCCGCTGCTGGCCGCGGAGGCGTGGCTGAGGGTGGGGGAGCAGGCCCGCGCGGCGGCGGCCTTCGAGCGGGCCGGTTCGCTGGAGCAGGCGCTGTCGCTGTACCAGGCGCTGGGCGCGCGCGAGTCGCTGGCGCACCTGCTGGGTCGCATGCACCGGCCCATGGAGGCGGCGCAGGTGTTCCGGGTGTTGGGCAACTCGCACGCGGAGCTGGAGATGCTGCGCGCGGTGCCCGTGGATGACGGGCAGCGGCCGGAAGCCGTGCTGCGCATGTGTGAGCTGCTGGACGCGGAGGGCGCGACGTGGCGCGCGCTGGTGCTCCTGGCGGACGGCATCAAGCACGCGTCGGGGGCGGGGCTGCTGCTGCTCCAGGCGGAGCAGGCGCGGCTGCTCCAGCAGCTGGGGCTCGCGTCGGCGCCGGAGGGCTCGGTCGCGGCGGAGAAGGCTCAGCCGGTGGTGGATGGCTATGGCTATCTGAAAGCCATTCCCATCTTCGATGGTCTGTCTTTGGAAGACATGCGCGACCTCTACCGCCTGGCCCGGCCCGTGCTGGTGCCGGCGGGGACGACGGTGCTGGAGAAGGGCGCGAAGGGGATGGGGCTGGTGGTGCTGCTGGAGGGCATGGTGAGCGTGTCCACCGGCCCGGGCCGTGACGCGCGTCAGCTCAACATGCTGGGGCCGGGCGCCTTCCTGGGGGAAATCTCCCTCATCCTGGATGGCCCGGTGTCCGCGCACGTGCGCGCGCACACGGTGGTGCGCGCCCTGCGCGTCACGCGGACGGACTTCCAATACTTCCTGGAGACGCACGAGGCCGCGGCCCTGCGCATCTACCGCCTCTTCACGCAGAGCCTGGCGGAGCGGGTGAAGGCGCTGAGCGGGTGATGCGTCCATGCGTCCCGCACCCCCGGGCACTTCAAGCCCGGGGGCGCGGTGAGGGCATCAGCGAGGCAGGGGCATGGCCGCGACCTTCTGCTCTACCAGGGCATGGAGCCGATCGGACCAGTCCGGCATCTCATCCGGTACCCCGACGACGTACATCTCGAAGCGCACCTCCTCCCGGGAACCGGGTCTGAGGGGCATCGCCCCCTGGTGCACGGCGAAGACCTGAAGCTGGTTGTGGGGCGTCGAGGCCGCGTAGGCGAGTCGCTCTCGCGTGCCCCCCGGCCCTTCGAGGAAGAACCGGAAGTTGTCGAGCTTGCCTCCGCCGTAATTGGGCGGCGAGCTGACCGCCAGCGTCCCGTCCTCGCCGATCCGGTACTCCCGCCCGTCCTCCTGGAGGGCGGAGCGGGCGCCGGGGACGTTGAAGAAGATGACCACCGGTCCCCGGTAGCCTTGAGGGATGAGGTGGACCTCCGGGGCTGCCCGGGTGCCGCAGGCCAGCAGGCCCAGCAACGCTGGGAGCAGGCAGAGGTGAAGCCGCTTTTGTGATGGACTCATGGCGTGTTCGCTCCCCCGGACGAGGTCATCTGATTGTTCCAATCGTCCACGGACATGAAGGACTCCTGACCCGCGGCCCTCACACCCGTGAATTCACCCTGGTCATTGGTCTGGATCTGCACCGCGAAGCTTCCCATATCCTTGCGCTTGTCTCCGCCCAGGTACTTGTAGGGACCGTTCTCCCCTCCCGGCGTGGCGAACGTGTGGAGCATGACCCGGTTGTTGGCGGAGTCACGGATGAACATCTCCGCGTTCGGGAAGGCGTCCCCCACCATGAAGCCGCGAAGCCTCAACAGGTTTCCATCCTTGAACATGTGGATGTAGCTGTGCGTGTCGATGTCCGCCGCGAACCGGTTCAAGGGCAGCGCCGCCGCCATGTCCTGGTTCATCCGGACGAAGCCATCCTCCTTGTAGGTCAGGTCCGCTTTCGTCGTGGGGCTCGCGGTGTCCTTCAGGGGCTCCGTCAACGGGTAGCCGGACAGCCGCCCGAAGACGCGGGCCACGAGGCCGTGTCCCTCGGACTCGTCGCTCCAGGCCTGTTCGAAGACCTTGGCGCCCGTCCCGGTGTCGACCGTGACGGCCAGGGTCATCTTCGCGGTGACGTCCGGCGAGGGCGTGAAGCCGCGGTTGGCGCCATCCCCTGCGTAGCCACCGCCGAGGTAGGCACCGCCGAACGTGTCGAACGGCGCGAAGGAGCGGGTGACGACCTGCACCTGCCCCGCCGACAGGGGCCGCTTCAGCTCCGTCGCCAGCGGGCTCTGCTGGGACGACCACCCGTCCGGGTCCCAGTAGAAGACGGGATTCTGCCGGACGTACTGGTAGGGGTGCAGGTCCCAGGGCGCGGCGAGGAAGCTCGCCTGGGGCGCCTTCACCGGCGGATCCGGGCTGAGCCACAGGCCCACCTCGGGCGCCATCCAGCGGTCGCCGTGGTCGCTCCATCCGGTGTCCGGATCCGTGGGCTTGTTCAGCGAATTGAGCGGCTCCGCGCGGAAGTCCGCGCTGCCCACGGACGCTCCCGTCGCCGTCTCGCGGAACGCGTCCACGGGCGTACCGAAGGGCTCGCTGCGCCGCTCCTCGAAGACCGTGCCGTCCTGCCGGGTCATCAGCACGGGCCCGGCGGCCACGCCGCTGTGGAAGTACAGCACGGACTCCACGGCGGCCAGCGCCTCCGGCACGGAGCGCGCCCGCGACAGGTCCAGCGCCGGCTCACAGGCGGACGTCGTGAGCGCCAGGACCAGGGCCCCGGTGCCCACCTTCACGAGGGGCGCGGGGCCTTCATGGCGTCGCCGCAGGGACGCGAGCGTCACCCCCATCAGCACCAGCACGCCGCCCAGCGCCACCACCGTCGTCAGGGAGCGCGCGTCGGGCAGGGCCGACAGCACGCCGGTGAGCGGACCCGCCGTGACGGTGGGCGGGGCGTAGCGCACGCGCGCCATCGTCCGGTCCCCCGCGGTCACCAGCAGCTCGCGCATCCCGTTGCGCTGGAGCACCCGCTGGGAGAAGGCGTACTGCACCTGGCCCGTGGGGTCCTGCGTCCGGATGCGCACGCCGTCGTGGCCGTAGGCATGCTCCACCACGCCGGGCTGGCCGCCCGCGGAGGGCAGCGTCACGCGCACCAGCTGATCCAGCCCGTCGTACTCCATCTGGCGCCCGCCCAGGCGCACCATGCGGCCGGCCCCGTCGTAGTCCAGGGTGGTGCCGTTGGGGCCGGCGCCGATGCTCGTGAGCTGACGCGGCCCGAAGCCCCGCTCGCCGTAGGTGTAGCTTCCCTGCAGCAGCGCCAGGGCCTGCGGGCCCGTGGACTGGCGGGACACCATGTTCTGCAGCCCGTCATAGGCATAGCTGAAGTGGAAGGTGTCGGGCCCCGCGGCGAGCGTCCCGTCGGACTGCTTCACGGCGCCCAGCAGCGCGTCCGTGAGCCGCGCGGCCGGGTCGTACGCGAAGGTCGCCGCGTGGTTGAGCCCCACGCCATCGTCGTCCGTCACCGCCACCGGCGCGCCATACGCGTTGCGCGTCAACGTCACGTCGTACAGCGCGCCGCCCGCGGGCTTGAGCGTCTGGATGCGCGACACCAGCCCCACTGCGTCACGCGCGTAGACCTGGCGCACGCCGTTGCCATAGCGCTCCTCCAGGACCAGCCCTGACGCGTCCAGCGTCAGCGCTTCCCAATACGTCCCGGCGCGCACCAGCCTGCCCGCGGCGTCGTAGCCGAAGGGGACGTCCAGCCCGTCCGTGGTCTGCGTCAGGGGCAGCCCGGAGGGGCTGTAGGTGACGGACTCCTCCGATTGGAGCGCGTCCACCGTGCGGCGCTGGAGCGACCTGCGCCCGTAGGCGTCGTAGCCGAAGTGCACCTGGCCCCGGGGCTCCTCCACCCAGGCGAGCCGCGCGGCGGTGTGGCCGGTGGACGTGCCGTCCGCGCCCTCGTCGTAGTGGTAGAGGAGGGTCGTGGCGTCCTCGCCCACGGTGCGGATGAGGCGGTTGGCGTCGTCGTACGCGAACGTGCGGCCCTGGTTCGCTCCATTGGTCTGGAGGACCAGCCGGTCGCGGTCGTCGTACTCCAGCGTGCGCGCACCGACGTCCGGGTCCTGCGCGGCCACCATGCGGCCCAGGGTGTCGTAGGTGAAGGCGTGGGTGACGACGCCGTCCTGGAGGCTCATGGAGAGGATGTGGCCGGCGGCGTCGTAGTGGGCGTCCACCGACTCCAGCGTCGTGCCCACCTGCCGCTCGGTGCGGATGATGCGGCCCTGCCCGTCCACCCGGCTCAGCACCGGGGCCATCGCGGTGTCCGTGCGGGTGGACTCGAAGGCCTTGTAGCCGTGCGTGCGCAGCCCGCCGTTGGGCAGCCACTGGCTCACCAGCCGGTTCTGGGCGTCATAGGCCAGCGTCTGGCCCACCACGCCCGCCGGGCGGGCCGTGGGCAGGGCGCCCTGGGCGTAGAACGGATCCGAGCGGAAGATGGTTCGGCCCCGGGTGTCCCGGTCGCGCCAGCCGGACACCGCCCAGCGCGCGGCCTCCAGGCGGGTGGCCGTGTAGAGCGACTGGCCCGAGCCGTCGGACACGGAGACGCTCTCTCTCCACGCGCCGTTCGCGCTCCAGCCGCCTGTCCAACTGCCCGCGAGCGCGGAGGGGTCGCCGTCGAAGACGTAGGTGAAGGTCCTGGGGCGCGGCGCCGTCCAGTCGTAGGCGTAGCGCAGGTGGGGCGGCGCGCCGTCCACGGAGATGGCATCCGGACGGCCCAGGCTGTCGTAGCGCATCTCCGTCACCACGCCGTCCGGGCTGGTGACCCGCTGGGGCGCGCCCAGCACGTCGTCCCACGCGCTGGTCCACGTCAGCGTCCGGCCCGCTTGCGGCTCCATGGACTCCGTGAGGGGCCGCAGGTGGTGGGCGTCGTAGGTGAAGGCGCGCCACAGGCCGTTGCCGTACCGGCGCGTGGGGTTGTCCCAGGCGTCGTACTCCGTGGCGGACTGGAGCACCCAGCGCGGCTGCCCGCCGGCGAGCAGGCCGTGGGTCTCCCGCATCAGCCGGCCCGCGCGGCACTGCGTGGGGTCCGTCCAGGAGAAGACCTGGGCCGCGTCGCCGTAGAACATGCGCGCGCTCGAGCGGACCGTCCCGTCCGCCTCCATCAGCGTCTCCTCGCACACCACGTCCTGCACCATCAGCGCGTCGTCGCTGGCATAGCCGCGCTGCACGGTGCGCTCGTCGCCGGTGAGGTCCAGCCGGCCGAAGGACTTCTCCTCGATGGGGCGCACGCGCGCGTCGTAGGCATACGTCGTCAGCGTCTCCAGCGGCGTGGTCAGTCCTTCATGGTGCTTCGTGCGCGCCTCCAGCAGCGCGGGCCTGCGCAGCAGCGGCACGTCCGGCAGTCCCTGCACGGGGCGCGATTCGTAGACGGACGTGGCCACGGCGTAGAGCGTGTGCAGCCCGTCCTCGCGGCGGACCTCCAAAGCCAGGCCCCGCAGCGAGCGGTCCATGCCCGTGCCCTCGTGGTAGCGCGTCTCTTCGTACAGCGTGTCCGCCGGGCCGCTGCCCACGGTGCGCACGCCGCCCACGAGGAAGCCGCCGAAGCGGCGCTCCGTGGCGTCCCAGAAGCCGTCGCGCACGGTGTACTCCACCACGCGCGCGGGCCCGCCGACGCCGGGGTTCACGGTCATGCGCACCGGCACCGGGATGGAGGTGGGAAAGCGCCGCGTCCACGCCTGGGGCGTGCCGTCCGCCGCCGCCGCCAGCGCCGCGCTGGCCTGGTACTGGAGGGCCACCGTCTTGCCCAGCCCGTTGTCGATGCCCACCAGCATGCCCGCCGTCGTCGGGCCCGCCAGGTCGAGCGCCCACATGCCGTCAGGGCCGCTCCACACCACGTCCTCGCTGCCGTTGCCGTTGAGGTCCGCGAGCGCCACCACCGTGGAGGCGCCGTCCACGCCCGGGGGCACCAGCTGCGTGGGCGCGGTCTCCGTGCCTCCGCCCGCCTTGCCCCGGTACCAGCTCACGTACCCGTTGCGCACGTACACCAGGTCCATCAGGCCGTCGCGGTTGAGGTCCGCCAGCTTCACGTTGGCCTGCGTGGTGCCCTCTCCCCATGGGTAGTTCTGGAGCGGCCCCGCGACGAAGGTGCCGTCGCCCTTGCCCAGGTACACCTTGAACCAGTGGGTGCTGAGCTGGACGACGTCCGCCAGCCCGTCGCCGTTCACGTCGTGGAAGCGCGTGTTCGCGCCAGGGAGCAGCGACACGCCGTCCACGGGAGGCTTCTGCACGGAGGCGGCGAGGCCCGTGGCGCGGTTCCAGCGGACGGACATCGACTCGCTGCCCGTGCGCACCACGTCCACGCGGCCGTCGCCGTTGAGGTCCGCGAAGAAGGTGGTGTCGTTGTAGAGCGGCATCCCGTCCGTGCCGGTCCACTTCGTGGCGGTGGTGCCCAGGGACTCGCCCTGCAGCCGGTTGATTTGCCACGCCTCGGAGAAGTTGCGCACCAGCTCCGGCCGGGCGTCACCGTCCACGTCGAGGAAGCGCGAGCTGGAGAGCTGCGCGCCCGATGCCCCGCTCAGCACCCGCGCGGCGGCGAAGCCGGTGCCCGTGCCCTTGCGCCACTGGTGGCCGGAACTCGTCAGGCGCACCAGGTCCGTCAGGCCGTCGCCGTCCACGTCCATCAGGGCGGTGCCCGTGTTGGACAGGAGCCAGCCGCCCGCGGGCTCCACCCGCGCCGTGGCCGCTGCTTGCGGCGTCGCGTAGGTGAGCGTCAGCGTGGGCAGCGCCCCCACGCGCCCGCGGCCCAGGTGTGTCACCGTCTTGAGCCGGCTGAGGGCCAGCGTGTCGTCGTAGCCCAGCACGTACGCGCGCAGCAGCTCCCCGAAGGAGTGCACCCGCACCTCCGTCAGCCGCCAGGCCGTCTCCACCTTGAAACCCGTGCGGTAGCTCACCGTGGGGTCGGGCCGCGCTCCGTACACGAACTCCGCGCGGAAGGCCGCGTTGGGCCCCCAGCGTACGTCCGCCAGGTATTGCTGGCCGTTGTGCTGCGTGTAGCTGAAGGCGGTGGTCTGCCCATTTGGGTGCAGCACCTCCTCCACGTGCCAGGCCGCCACCCGCGCGCCGTCCGCCTGCCGGCCCGCGGCGCTGACGCCCATGCGGTAGCGCACACCGCCGTTCTCGGTGATGACGTAGCCCGTGCCGTCGCGCTCCACCTTCACGGAGTGGCCCTGGCCCTCCACGCGCCAGGTGCCGTCCGGCAGCGCCACCAGCCGTCCGCCGCCCACGCCCACGAGCTCCAGCTCATCCGCGCTCGTGTAGGCCGGCACGCCCAGCCGCACCGAGCGGCGCAACACCACCTGCGGCATCGTCCAGCCCACGCCCAGCGGACCGTTGCCCAGGTCACCGGAGTAGGTGAGCGACAGCTTCGGGCCGAAGCCCGCGATGCCCGCCGGCAGGTCCAGCGGCACTCCGTAGCCCACCTGGCCGCTGAAGACATTCACGCTGGCGGAGTCCGCCAGGCCTCGCACGCTGCCCGGTCCATCCGGCAGCCTCACGGTCTGCGCATTCACGGAGCCCGGCGCGGGCTCCCCCGCGGCTTGCGCCTGCGTGCCCAGGAGCGCGCAGACCACCGCCATCCATCTGGTTCGGAGAAACACCTGACCCTCGAATTCGTGGCAAGAAAGAGTGGAATGACAATCGAGCGCGCGCACCTCGACCCGGAGCGGGTCGTTCGGCGCGCGCTCAGGAAGGGACAGGACCCGGAGGCGCTTCCCGGGTCCTGTCCTCGGCCTTGGCTGTGAGGCCTTGGGGCTATTCGTAGACGTGGCTGGTCGCGGCGGAGACCTGCTCGAAGCGCAGGTACACGTCCGTGACGCCATCCATGGGGAAGCCCGTGGACACGCCTCCCGCGGTCATCAGGTCCACCCAGGGGAAGATGACCTCGTATTCACCGTAGAGCCCCCGGCCCTTCCACTCCGTGGACGGAGCGCCGGAGGGGTTCTGCTGGAACCCGAGCACCGTCTGGCCGGTGTTGGCGCTCACGCTCGCCAGGGTGAAGGTGGTCTCCTCGCCCGGCTTCGCGGTGCCCGTGTAGCCGCCGCTGCGCAGCGAGGGGCGCAGGGCGCGGGTCTGGAAGCCCTTGTGGTCCGGGTCGCAGCTGTGGCTGCTGAAGGTGTTGCGCTTGCGCAGCACCAGCGGCGCGAGGCCGTGGCCGTTCAGCCACGTCTCCACCCGGTCATCGCCCACCAGGTGCGCGTGCACCGTCCACACCTTCTCGCCGCAGCGGATGGAGTTGGGACCCAGGCTGTCCTGGAGGTAGAAGCGCAGGCCCTGGCCCAGGTAGCGGCCGTTGTCGTCGTACACCGCGTTCTCCGGCGACAGCAGCCGGCGGGTGAAGCGCTCCTGCTTCGTCAGGCTGCGCTCGCCCGGCGTGGCGGCGACGAGGTCCTCCAGCTTCAACACGTTGCCGCGCAGCTGCACGACGAAGGCCTGGCCCTCCACGTCCCGGCCATGCACGGTCTTGTCCAGGGCCGCGTACGCGTTCGCGTTGAGCGCGCTCTGCAACTGCAGCGGCCCCTTCGCCGCCAGCACCGCGCTGGTGGCCGGCAGGCTCTGCTGCTTCTCGTACTCCAGCGCGCGAGCGAAGAGGTACGACAGCCGCTTCGCCGTGGCGAAGGACTCCCGGGCCCGGGTCAGCCGCTCGTGCAGCCAGAAGTCGTGCGAGAAGAGCGGCACCTGGCGGGCCTCCTCCTGCGCCACCACCTGCTGACCCTCCAGCAGGAGCTGGCGCACGCGGCCCTCCATGTTCTCCAGCTGGAGCAGCGCGCTGTCCACGTCGGTGCCCACGCGGTCGATCTGCATGGCCGCGGTGCTGATGCCCACCATGTACGTGCGGGCCTCCGCGTAGCACTGGTTCACGTTCGTCTGGAGGGCCAGCGCCTCCACCGCCAGCTTGTGCTGCAGGTCGAGCTGCTGGATGCGCGCGTTCAGGACGATGGACTCGTCCTTGTAGCGGTTCTCCGCGCTGGAGCTGAGCAGCTTCACCGCGCCCCAGGCGATGCCCACGTAGGTGCCGGACGCGAAGGCGCTGATGATGGACTCGCCCTTGTTGTTGACGTCGCTGATGTTGTTCACCTTGCGGTCGACGCTGACCTTCGCCTCCAGCAGGCCGGTCATCTCCGCCTCGTAGCTGGCGCTGAGGGCGATCTGCTTCTGGGTGTCCGTCTCCAGCGTGAGGCAGCGCTCCTGGGCGATGCGCAGCCGCTCCTGGGCGTCCGTCCACTGCGCCTGCGCCACCTGGAGGCCCTGGTTCGCGCCGACGATGGACAGCATCGCGTTGCCCATGTCCCCCCGGTAGCAGCTGCTCTCCAGCTTCAGCCCCAGGCTGGAGGGCGTGGGCAGCTGGCTGCCCTGGGTGCCCAGCTCCTGGAGGCACGCGGCCCGGGCCGCGGCGAACTCGCCGGAGGCGATCTCATTCGTGGGCAGGGGCTGGCCGTACAGCCGGGACACGGGCAGCGTCGTGCTCCCCCACGTCACGGTGCCGGAGCCGGGCATCACGTCGACGGTGGTGTAGTGCTCCACCAGCGCGCGCACCGCCGCGTCCGTGTAGACGGAGGTGGAGGGCACCAGGCGCTTCCACGTGCACAGCGCGAAGCGGGCGTGCTCGGCCCGCACCGCGGCGTACACCTGCGCGGGGGGCGTCTGGCACTCCGGCTTGACGAAGCACGCCTCGGGGCGCAGCGGCTGGGCGGTCTTCGACGGGTCGAAGAGGTCCAGCGCGTCCGCCGCGTTGACGTTGGTCAGCCCGCACATCTGGACGATGGGCGCGCCGTACTGCCGCTTGAGCTCCAGCATCCGCTGCTGTTTCGCGGCGTCCTGGTAGGCCTCCTGGACCTCGCCGTTGCGCAGGGACACCCAGGAACTCTCCGCGGCCTGCTTGTCGCCGACGGCGGTGTTCACCGCGGACGTGGCGTTGGCGTGCAGGTACGAGGAGCTTCCGAAGTAGCGCTCGATGGGGCCCGTCAGCGTGGCGCCGAAGAGCAGGGGCACCTCGTCGTCGGGCATGCCGTAGGGGCGGCAGTCGTTGATGGCGCGCAGCTTCTCGTAGGACTGGCGGCGCACGGCCTCCAGCTCCGCCTGTGCGTCGCGCCAGCGCTTGTCCCAGGGCAGCTCCGTCAGCCCCTGCGCGGTGGTGCACGAGTCCTTCTCGCGGGCGTAGGCGGAGCGGGCCAACGTCTCCAGCATCACCGCGTAGCGCATGGTGCGGCCGAAGCGGGTGATGGCCTGGTCGCGCGGGGTGCCGGACGCCACGGGGGCGCAGGTGGCCAGCGTGGTGCGCTCCACGTCCTCCAGGTGCGTGTTGAGCAGGCGCAGGTGCGCCGTCAGGCCCTCCAGGATGGACGCGGGCAGGCCCACCGGCTGGTCGTGGTGCGGCTGCGAGCCGGGCATGGGCGCCAGGTCCGCGGACGGCGTGTCATAGAGCGTGCGCCGGTCCACGGCCTCGGAGAGGTGGCCGGTGTCGGCGACGAAGTCCCACACCGCCAGCCGGGTCCCGGACGGACCGGACACGGCCTGGGTGAACGGAGGACGCAGCACGGTGTGCTCGTACGCGAGCGTGCTCTGCGCCGGCACGAGGTACGTCTTGGCCGGGGAGAACAGGCTCATGGTGGCGCCCTGGTCCAGGACCGCGAATGCCACGCCCTGGGTGCCGGTGGGGAAGGGCAGCGTCCAGGTGAAGAAGCGGGTGCCGCTGGGCGTGTTGCGGCGAGCCGCCTGGACGGTGACCTCCAGACCGCCGGTCTTCTGGAGGCACGACACCTGGAGGGAACGGGGCCCCGTGGGGGACTCGTCCAGGAGGAACGACGCGGACGCCAGGTTCACGGACGACGAGGTGCTGGTGCAGCGCGCCGCCAGGTCCGGGGTGTGGAAGAAGAAGGTGGAGCGGCTGCGCTGCCAGCGGGCGCCGGTGCCCCGGTCCTGCACGGACTGGTTGGTGGCCCAGGTCCACGACGCCAGGGGCGCGGGGGGCAGGCGGTAGTCGGGGTTGAGAATGCTGCAGGTGCGTGCCGCGTCGTTGCCGGGCATCAGGTTGGCGTAGGTGCCGTCCAGAAGGAGGTCCCAGCCCTTCTCGAAGCGGTCCAGCACGGCGGGCGTGGACTCCCAGTCGGAAGGGGCGGGCTCGTTGAGGAAGTCCGACAGCTCCCGCTGCTGCACCAGCTGCTGGGCGAGGTAGCCGTGGGTGGAGACCCACTGCTGGATCAGGCGCCCCGCCAGCCGCTGGTCGCGGCTGTTGCCGTCGCGCGCGCTCAGGTTCAGCGCGCCGTAGAAGCGCGCCAGGTTGAAGCAGCGGCCCGGCGTGATGCGGCTCGCCGTGGACACGGTGGCGCGCTGGGTCTTGATGGCGTAGCGCGCGCCGTAGCGCTGGGCGAACCAGTCAGAGGTGCCCAGGCCCGGGCCGTTGACCGCGGGCCGCTTCAGGTCCTCCAGGCACTCGGAGAGCATCTCCAGGTCGGTCAGCCGGTCCAGGTTCTTCAGGCCGTTGACGTCCGGGTAGCGGTCCCACGTGTTGCCCAGCTCGGCGACGTAGGGCATGCCGCCGTTCTGGCAGCGCAGGTCCCCGGAGCGCGCCAGCACGAAGGGCAGGCCCGCGTCCGCCGTGGCGAAGGCCGGGAAGCCGGCGACCTCCAGCGGCGCGGCGCTGGTGGCCTGGTTGCAGAGCAGGCCCCGGGCGAGCTGCGACGTGGACAGCGGCGTGCCGTTCGCCGCCGAGGCGTTCATGAAGTCGGTGAGCCGGGTCTGGGCCTCGGAGTCCCAGCTCGCGCGCTCCTCGCTGACGACGGTGTTGAGCGGACGGCCGTCGGAGGCGACGGGGGCGCCGCTCCAGGCGCGCACGCCGGGGACGCAGACGCCCAGGTCGGGCTCGCAGACGGAGCCCGTCGCGCAGGGCGTCGCCGGGCAGGCGGTCAGCGGCAGGTCATCCACCCCCGCGTCGGTGTCCACGCGCAGGCGCGACAGCCGGTACGTCGCCTGGACACCCCAGGCGCTGCTGATGGGCCGGGGCAGGCGCACCGTGAAGGTGCCCACCAGCGTGCTGTTGCTGGCGCCGGTGCCGTCGTAGGTGCCCTCCACGTCCACCGTCACGGCATCCGCGGTGTTGGAGCCGTTGCCAGCGGGCAGCCACTCCTCGCCGTGGTGCGACTGGGAGGTGGACAGGCGCAGCTTGCCGGAGGGCGAGAGGGTGCGCGACTCGTCGAACAGCATGAGGTACGCGCCGTTGGCGAAGGCGCGCACCGGCAGGACGAGCGGCTCCGTGCCCGCGTCGCTGGACGGGTCGAGCGTCAGCGTCACGTTGCCGAAGAAGGGCCGCACACCGCCCACGCCCGGGGCCGCGTCCGCGCGGTCGAGGTCCACGCGGGTGCGCTGGGGCGTGGCGCCCTGCGCCTCCAGGGTGACGTACCAGCGGCGCTCGGTGCTGTCCTGCCGCGGGCGCACGTCCATGCGCACCGTGGCGCGCTGGCCGGTGCCGAAGGCGCTGAACGCCCAGGTGTTCACGAGGCAGTCGCTGGAGAACACGGTCGCGGGGGTCTCCCCTACGTCGCAGGCCACCTCCATGCCGGGGCCGGCGACCAGGCGCACCGGCGTGGAGGTCACCCGCGCCGCCTCCGTCGGGTTCAGCGCCGCGAGCCCCACCACCAGGCGCCGGGCGGCGAAGGGCTGGCCCGCGGCGGGCGTGGTGACGGAGAGGGCGGCCGGCGCGACGTCCACGCGGGGCAGCGTGCCGGACAGGACGAGCGGGTTGCCGCCGCCCTCGGTCACGCACTGACCGGAGCAATCACACACCTTGCCGGTGCCGCAGGCGGTGCCCGCAGGACCGCCCTCCAGACACGTCCAGTCGCACTGGTGCGTGCTCTCGTTGCAGAACGCGCCCTGCGGGCACTGTTCGTCGAAGGTGCAGTCCCGGGCGCCCAGGGGCGTCTTCAGGGACTGGAGCAGCGGGTTGTCGCGGTCGTAGCAGGACTCCTCCAGGGCCTGCCGTTGGATGACCGCGAACTCCTCGGCGGGTTGGGGTGATGAGGGAACTTCGGGTGAGCCGCAGGCGGTCGCCAGGACGAGTCCCAGCGAGCCGACGGCGAGATGTCTTGAAAAGGGACGCACTCCAGTGGACTCCAGGAAATGGGTGGACCCGGGGCCATCCCCTCCCCGGCCGGAAGGGGTGGTCCAAGGTTGGGTGATGGGTGGTGGGGAATCGCGGCGGGGCCTGGTGGGCCCGCGCTGCTCCCCCGCCAACGGGGTGGCGGGGAAGTTCAGAAGGACGGACGAGGCATCAAGACCGCGGGCTTCAGGGGACGTACAGCTCCGTGGTGGAGACGGGGCCGTCGAAGTCCGAGCCGCCCATGACGAGCACCTGGCCGTCCTGGAGGAGCACGCCCTCCGCCGCGTAGCGCAGGGTGCCCAGGGGTGTGGTGCGCGTCCAGCGCCCCAGCGCCGACTCGTAGACCTCCACCGAGTCGAGGTAGGCGTCCACGCCGTAGCCCGTGTTGACGCCGTAGCCGCCCGCGACCATCACGTCGCCATTCGCCAGCTTGATGGCGGCGTGGTCCGTCCGCCAGGAGGTGAGGGTGGGGGCCGCGCTCCAGGTGTTGGTGGCCGGGTCGTACAGCTCCGCGGTGTTGAGCGGGTACTCGGCCGTGCCGCCCGCGATGAGCACCTTGCCATTCGGCAGCACGGTGGCGCTGGCGCCCTCCCGGGCCTGGGCGAGGGTCCCCGCGGAGGACCAGGCGCCGGTCGCGGGGTCGAACAGCTCCGCGGTGCCGAGGGTCACGTTGCCGTCGTAGCCGCCCACGATGAGCACCTTGCCGTTGGGCAGCAGCGCGGGGGTGGTGTGGATGCGCGCGGAGGCCATGCTGCCCGTGGACGTCCAGGTGCCCGGGGTGGGGTCATAGAGTTCCGCGGAGGCGGTGTAGCCCAGGCCCGTGTCCCCGCCCGCGACGAGCACCTTGCCGTTGGCGAGCTTCACGGAGACAGGCTGCAGCCGGGGCTGGTTCATGCCGCCGGTGGAGGTCCAGGTGGCGGTCGTGGGGTTGAACAGCTCCGAGGAGGAGCGGTAGGCGTCGTTTCCGTAGCCGCCCGTCACCAGCACCTTGCCGCTGGAGAGCAAAGTGGCGGCGTGGAACTGGCGGGACATCGCCATGGCGCCGGTGGCGCTCCAGGCACCGGTGGTGGGGTCACGCAGGTCGGCGGAGGCGACCTCGGTGGTGCCGTTGAAGCCGCCCGTGGTGAGGACCTTGCCGTTGCCCAGCAGCGTGCCGGTGAGCCCGAAGCGCGCGGTGGCCATGTTGCCCGCGGGCTTCCAGTAGGGGAGGACCACGCGCTCGGCCTGGGCGATGTACACCGTCTTCGAGGTGGCCGAGTCATAGCGCTGTCCTCCCGCGATGAGGACGCGCCCCGAGGCCAGCGTGGTCGTGGTCGAGCCGTAGCGGAGGTTCGCCAGGGTGCCCACCGTGCTCCAGGCTCCGGTCGTGGGGTCGTAAAGCTCCACGGTCCCTGCGTTGGCCGCCCAGGTCTTGCCCGCGATCACCACCTTCCCCGAGGGCAGGGCATCCATCACATTGCCCGAGTGGCCCTCGGCCATGCTGCCCGTGTTTGACCAGGTGCCCGTCGAGGGGTCGTAGAGCTCCGCGGTCACGGTCGGCGGGCTCACGTCGATAAACCCACTGGCGGAATAGCCACCCGCCACCAGGACCTTGCCCGAGGGGAGCAACGTGGCGCTGTGCTCGGTTCGCCCTGGAGTGAGAAAGATCGGGTCACTTGCCATGAGACCCGTGAGGGTCCATGTCCCCGTCGCTGGATCGTAGAGTTCCGCAGTCGAGAGAGACCGGAGGGTAGGCCAGACAGTGCTGAAGCCCATGCCGCCTACGGCAAGGATCTTGCCATTCTTCAGCAAGGTCAAAGAGTGATTGCTGCGGCCGTCCCTCATGTCGCCCGTCGTGGACCAGGTGCCTGTCGATGGGTCATAGAGCGCGGAGAAGGCCGTGTGGATTTGGTCCTCGGTCGAGCCTCCCGTGACAAGCACCTTGCCGTTGCCCAGCAGGACTGCTCGATGGCTCTCCCTACGGAGCCCTGGGAGGTTTGCCGTGGCGGTCCACGTCCCCGTGGCGGGATCGTAGAGTTCCGCGGTCGCGGCGGTCCCGCTGTTGCCTCCCACGACCAGAACCTTGCCATTGCCAAGCCGGGTGGCCGTGTGCCGCCACCGCTGCGTGGTCATTGAGCCCGATGGGGTCCAGTTCCCCGTCGCCGGGTCGTACAATTCAGACACCTGGAGCAATTCAGGCGTCTGGCCGTAATTATATCCACCTGCGACGAGCACCTTGCCGTTCAGGAGCAGGGTCGCCGTGTGGCCCTCGCGGGGGGTGATCATCGAGCCCGTGGTCTCCATGCCGGAGACGATGTCATCGCTGCGTGCGGCGAGGTGCGGAGCCGTGCTTCCGGCCGCGGTGGGATCGCATCCCGAGGACAAGAGCATCAGGCCCGAAAGCAGCCAGGGCAGGGGGGACTTCAAGGACATGGATTCTCCGACTGGGTTCAGGTGAACAGGGAATGCCTGGGTTTACACAGTCGGTTGCAAAGGGATTGCCAGGGGGCCGCATCCCGCGCTGTGACAGGAATTCCCTGGCGTCCTCTTCACGCAGACATCCGAGGGCGGAGACGGGCGTCCGGGACCGTGGACGGACGCCGGCCGCGGCGCCAATCGGCGCCACAATGAAAGCTCTCAACCTTTGGGCTGCTGGTATCCGACCTGTCCCTGCATCTGGCAGGCCCAGGTCGGTTCGCACTCTCCAGTTCTTCACTCCCGGTCTTTCCGGACGGGTGCGCGCGACCCGCGCCTGCGCTACATGGGCCGCATGGCGGACCTCTTACCTGCGGCGTCCCTCAAGTCCCGGGCGGCGGCCCTCGCCGCCGAGGGGAAGCTGGAAGCGGCCCTGGCCGGCTACCAGGACGCCCTGCGCGCGGAGCCGGAGGACGCGGAGGTCCACCAGCGCGTCGCGGAGCTGCTCGAGTGGCTGGAGCGCACCCCGGAGGCCGCCCACGCCTACGACGACGCGGCGCTCGCCTGGACCCGCGCGGGAGGGCTCCTGCGCGCGGTGGCCGCCACGGTGCTGTCGCGAGGCCTGCGGGGCGCGCGTCCCAAGACGGTGCGCGCCCTGGCGGAGCGCTTCGCCCTGCCGCCCGGTGCGCTGGCCCCCACCTTCGCCTGGGTGCCCGACGGCAAGGACCCGGGCGTGCCCGTCCTGTCAGGCGTGGGGCGCGATGCCTTCGTGGCGCTGGTGGAGGCGCTGGAGGTGCGCGCCTTCTGGCCGGGCCAGCGCGTGGTGGAGGAGGGGCAGCCGGGCGACTCCATGTTCGCGCTGGTGGAGGGCCGCGCGGAGGTGACGCGCCGGGTGGAGGGCAACGCGCGACAGGTCGTGGCCACGCTGGGGCCGGGGGACTTCTTCGGCGAGGTGGCGCTGGTGTCCGAAGGCCCCAGGCTGGCCAGCGTGGAGGTGCCTGAGCGCTCCGTGCTGCTGGAGTTCAAGCGCTCCTCCCTGGCCCGCGTCAGCGCCGCGCACCCGGAGGTGGAGGCGGCGGTGCAGGCCTATTACCAGCGCCGGCTGGTGGACAACCTGCTGCGGACGAGCCCCCTGTTCACCAACCTGTCGCCCGCGCTGAAGCAGGCGATGTCGCGCGAGTTCGACCTGCGCGCCGTGCCCGCGGGACAGGTGCTCCTGACTCAAGGGCAGCCGGGCGATGCCTTCTACCTGCTGCTGCGCGGCCAGTGTCAGCTGTCGCTGGAGCAGCCGGGCCGCATCGTGTTGCTGCCGGAGCTGCGCGAAGGCGACGTGTTCGGTGAAATCTCCCTGCTCTTGGACAAGCCCGTGTCCGCCACGGTCCGCACGAAGACGCCGTGCGTGGTGCTGCGCCTGGAGCGCGCCGCCTTCGAGCGGCACGTCGTGAGCCAGCCCGGCCTCAAGGGCCAGCTCATGCGCATGGGCACGGAGCGCCTCCAGCAGACCGCGAAGGCGCTCTTCATCTGAAGTGAGGCGTCATGCCTCCGCGTCCAGCTGCACGGGGTGCTCGCGCAGCCAGTCCTGCGCGCGGCGGATCCGCCCGGCGCCGGCCGCGCGGCCTTCCTTCTCCATGAGCTGCCGGTAGGGCTCCAACTGCTCCGGCGTCCACGCGGGCAGGGCCTTCAGGTCCGCGAGCGCCACCATCTCCTCCGCGCTCCGTCCCTTCGCCTCCTGCCGCGCGGTGAGCAGCGCCGCCAGCACCAGCCGCGCGGGCTCCGCCTCGAAGGCGATGGCCGCGTCGGTGAGCCACTCGCGCGTGGGCTCGTCCGCCGCCGGGTCCTTCGCACCGTCGCGCATCCGCTCCAGCATCCCTTCCAGGAAGTCCGCGTCCACCGCGACCTTCACCGCGCGCAAGAGCGCGGCGATGACCTGCCGCCGGCCTTCCGGGTCCTTGGGCTGGGACTTCATCGCGCGCAGCGGCTCCCACAGCGCGACGGTGAGCCACAGCTCCTCTTCCGGGGAGAAGACGGACGGCGTGGCGGGCTCGCGCAGCTTCGCCTCCACCCGCTGCGCGCGCTCCTTCGCCTCGCGCGAGATGCGCTCCACCAGCGCGGGGTCCGCCTGCACGTGCTTCACCAGCGCGTCCAGCTCGCCGGCCTCCGCCTTGCGCAGCGCCTCCGAGGCCTCGGGCGTGAGGTCCTCCTGCTCCATGCCCGCGATCAGGGACTCGTACTTGCGCACCACCTCCGCGTGCTTCTGGCTCCACTCGCGGAACTGCACGTCGAAGACGACGTCCAGCACGGGGTTGTCCTCCGGCCGCACCTTGCTCGTCTTCTTCGCCGCCGTGGCCAGCAGCGCGCCCACGCACAGCGCGCGCCGCTCCTCCGGCGTGCGTCCACTCTTCGTCACCTGCGCGAGCAGCCCCGCGCCCAGCTTCTCCTGGAAGCCGCGCGTGCCCAGCTCCCGCACCACGCCCACGCGCAGGCTGTTGCGCGCCTCCATCGCGTCCAGGCCCTCCTGCGCGGCCAGCTTCGCGAGCGCCTGGCCCACGTGGTCGCTGAAGGCCTTGTCGTCGTAGCGAAGCCCCGGCTGGGGCCCCGCGGCCTGGAGCAGCACGCCCAGGTGCTCCAGCGCCTGCGACAGACGGGACACGTCCGCGTCGCCCAGGAGCGCCATGGCGCCCTCCAGGTCCTGCTTCAGCGGGTGGGCGGGGGCGGTGGTGGGAG
>NZ_RAWQ01000117.1:0-33047 GCF_003668965.1 Corallococcus sp. AB030 | reverse complement strand
GGGCGGGGACGGGAGTGGAGGCGGTCTCAAGCATGGCAGGCCCTCAGCAGCAGGCGCCGGACGCTGGCGGCCACGCGGTCGCGGAAGGCCCGCACGCGTGACTCCGACGCACCCGACGGCGGCGGTTCATGGGGTTCACCCACGGCGAAGGTTAATTGAACTGGCAGCGGCAGGGGCCCCAATCCCATCACCAACGGCATGCGGTATTTGTCCTCCGCGGCCAGGCGCACACACCACCGGTCCTCGTCCGGAGGCCAGAAGAAGGTGTCATCCACCCCGAAGCCGGCGAAGGGCACCACCGGCACCCCGGCCTGCATGGCCAGCCGGACGAAGCCCAGCGCGCTCTCCCACCGGAGCTGGTAGCGGCCCTGACTGCGTTTGAAGGTCTCCCGCGCGCCGCCCGGATAACAGACGACCAGCTGCCCCTCCTGGAGCGACCGGAGCGCGTTCTCCCGCGTCCCCTCCACCCCGCCCAGCCAGGGCAACACCGTGCGCACGAGGGGAATCTTGAAGAACCCCCGCTCCGCCAGCCCCAACGGATAGCGCCCCGTGGCCCGGTGCAGGAGGTGGAAGAAGGCGGGGGTCTCGTATCCCCAGACACCGTGATTGCCCACGAGCAGCAACGGCCCATGTCTGGGCAAATGTTCAGCTCCCACCAGCCGGGCGCGGTGATAGCGCGCGGACAGGGCGGCGCCGCCCTCCGCGAAACGGAACACGGCTTGCCGGACGCTGGTGAGTGGGTTTTCCACGGTGGAGCCAAGATGCAGCCGCCCTCGCAAGCCGGCACCCTGACACCAGGCGGCCGGGCAGGGGCTCAACCGCCGAAATCACCGGAAAAGGGCATGCACGCCAGCAGGCTGCCTTTCCCGGCGGGGGGATGGGTGCGGTTGTCTGCCCCCGGAGCCGTGCTGATGCTTGGGGGTATGGCCGGCCCATTCGACATCCTCCTGCATCAACATCGCGAGCTGGAGGAGCTGCTGGAGCGGCTGGCTTCGGAGGCGGACGCGGAGGAAATGACTCACGGTCAGGAGGCCCTGGCCCGCCTCCTGCGCCTGCACTCCCGCCTGGAGGAGCGCTGCGTCCATCCGCTGCTGACACGCGTGGAGGGCCGCACCCGCGCCCGCGAAGAGGCCGAGGACCACCTCACCCTGCGCGAGCTGATGGAGGAATTGCAGGAGCTGACGCCTCGCGGCGTCGAGTGGCAGGCGCGCCTTTTCACGCTGGAGGATCAGGTCGTGGCGCATGTGCAGGCCACCGAACATGGGGTGCTCCCCCGCCTGTCCGCGTCTCTAGACGCGGAGGAATTGGAGGAACTGGGACACGACCTCGCACTCACGTACGAGGAACTGCTGGATCGCTCGCAGCACCCCCCGGCCCCGGGTCGTGGAGCGTTGTTGGAACCCCTGCATTGGGATGCGTGAGAAGCGCCTGAAAGCGTCGCCGAGACCCATTTCCCGGGCCTTTCTCGCCTGCTGATACGCAGTGGCGTCACAACTTTTTATCGCTTCCTTCGACAATTGCCTTTCTGGAAGGTATTGGTACTTCGGCGTGCCGGTTCACGCCAAGGCAATGCTCCCCCCTTAAACCGAGGATTGGTCGAAATGTCAGTTGACAAGGCGTTCCGCGAGATGATTCGCAACGAGATTGAAGTGCAGCTCAAGCCCCTGCGCGACGTGGTGTCTCGTCTGGAGTCGGGCACGGCGGACCTGGATGCGCTGCGCAGCGTGGCCGAGCGTCTGGCGCCCCTGGCTCAGGTGGTGGGCCCCCTCTTCGGCGCGAACGCGCCCGCGGCCGGCAAGCCCGGTCGTCGTCCCGTGGGTCGTCCGGCGGGTCGTCCGTCGGTGAGCGCGCCGGTGGCGGCGGCGGGTGGCAAGCGCCGGGGCCGCAAGCCGGCGGTGGTGGAAGGCGGCGCCCGTGAGTGCGCCATCATGGGCTGCGGCAAGCCCAGCCGCACCAAGGGCTACTGCGCGGCGCACTACCAGAAGCTGCGCATGCTGGAGAAGACCAACCGCCGTCCTTCCGCGTGGTCCGACTACGCCAACCCCAACAGCGTGGAGGACATCAAGCTGCCCCGTGGCCGCGCCGCCTCCAAGGCGCTCGCGGAAGCCGCTCAGAAGAACGCTTAAGTTCTTCCGCAGTAGCAGTATCAGTCGCCCCGGCCCGGGCATATAGGTGGACCACGCCCTTCCGTCTGGAAGCACGTGGCAGGATTGACCGCGCGGAGGATGTGCTTGCGCCGCGAGGGGGTTGGTGTGCATGAGTGCCCGGGCCATGAACAAACGCGACCTGGAGCCTGGAATCGTCACGGACCTCGCGGGCCGGACGACTTATGGCGATTACCTGCAGTTGGACCGCCTTTTGTCCGCGCAGGTGCCCCGTTCCCAGCCTCCCCATCACGACGAGTTGTTGTTCATCGTCCAGCACCAGACGAGCGAGCTGTGGATGAAGCTGCTCATCCACGAGCTGTCCGCCTGCATCCGTTACATCCAGGCGGACCGGCTGGAGCCGTCGTTCAAGATCTTCGCGCGCGTCGCGCACATCCAACGGATGCTCTTCGAGCAGTGGAGCGTGCTGGAGACGCTCACGCCCAACGAGTACCTGGAGTTCCGCGACACGCTGGGCCACGCGTCAGGCTTCCAGAGCTTCCAGTACCGGGCGCTGGAGTTCCTTTTGGGCAACAAGGATGACGCGGCGCTGGGGCCCTTCAAGCACGTGCAGGGTGTGCACGCGGAGCTGGACCGCCTGCTGGAGTCGCCGGGCATCTACGACGAATTCCTGCGCCACCTGTCGCGCATGGGCCACGACATTCCCAGAAGCCACGTGGAGCGCGACTGGCGTCAGCCGTATGAGAAGAGCCCCCAGGTGATGGAGGTGTTCCGGCGCATCTACGAGGACACCGAGAAGCACTGGGACGCGTATGAGATGTGCGAGAAGCTGGTGGACACGGAGGAGCGGTTCCAGCTCTGGCGCTACCGGCACATGATGACGGTGATGCGCATCATCGGCTTCAAGCAGGGCACGGGCGGCTCGTCGGGCGTGGGCTTCCTGCGCAAGGCGCTGGACCTGCGCTTCTTCCCGGAGCTGTGGGACGTGCGCACGACGCTGACGCCGCCCGCGAAGCCCCGGGGCGCCTGAGCGCCCCATCCGCCCCGCTCGTGTCCCCGCATGCTCCGCGGACCGGCAGGGGCGGGGTGCCAGCCGGGGCGCGGGCTCCCTAGCTTGGGAGAGGTCAAATCCTCTCAACGCGCGAAGGAGCCACCATGGGTGAGCACGAAAGCCCCCGGAAGGAACCGCAGCTTCCGGAAGACGAACAGAAGAACAAGCGTCAGGCGGGAGACCGCCCCATTCCCACGCCAGGGCATATTGGCAATCTGCCAGATAATGGCGAGGGCCCGGGTGGCATTGGCATCAAGCTGCCCGAGGGCGGCGGCGACTGAGTGAAACATCCGGAAATGTTTCAGGCCCGGGGGCCCTTCCGGGGCTCCCGGCCGCCGGGGTACACGTGTCAGACGGGCATGAGAGTGTCCGGGCATGTCCCTACCTGCTAGGTTGTTCGTCCCAGAGATGACCCGAAAGCCCGCCACCTACGCCGACCTGGAAGCGCTCCCCTCGAATCAGGTGGGGGAGATCGTCAACGGGGAGCTGTACGCGAGCCCCCGGCCCGCGGCGCGGCATTCACTCGCGGCGTCGCATCTGCAAGGAGAGCTCCACGGTCCCTTCGACCGGGGCCGTGGAGGACCAGGGGGGTGGCTCTTCCTGTTCGAACCGGAGCTGCACCTGGGCAAGGACGTCCTGGTCCCCGACATCGCGGGTTGGCGCCGGGAGCGGATGCCCAAGGTGCCCGACGTCGTGGGCATCACGATGGCGCCGGATTGGCTGTGCGAGGTGATGTCCCCGTCGACGTTCCGGTTGGATCGGGCCCGGAAGCTGCCCATCTATGCCCGGGAGGGCGTCAAACACGTCTGGTTGGTGGACCCGCGCGAACACATGCTGGAGGTCTTCCGGCTGGAAGGCAGCCACTACCTGCTACTGGGGGCCTACGGGAACTCGGAGACCGTCCACGCGGAACCATTCGAGGCGCTTCCCCTGGAACTAAGGGTCCTGTGGGAGGACGTCGAGTAGGCTCTGACGCACCATGTCCGCGCCCGCCGGAATGACGCTGCTCTTCGAACAGGCCCACGTCCTCTGCTACCGCACGTTCGACATCGCGGAGGAGATAGACCTGGAGCGCGCGCGCAAGGCGCTCACGGAGGACTCGCGCCGCTTGAAGCTGTCTCGCGAGAACAGCCAGTACATCCAGCTGCCCAACCCGCCCGTCGCCTATGAGCTGGGCCGCAGGCCGCTCGCGCTGCGTGACGGTCCTGTCACGGTGGACGCCACCGCGCGCCTGTTCGACCACGGCGCCGCGTCCATCATCCTGCGCGTCCCCGTCGCTCCCGGCACCACCTGGGAGACGCTCACCCAGGTCGCGGATGAGCTCTATGACAGCCATGCCCTGGAGGACCTGGCGCGGGAGCTGGTGGAGGGCGTGCGCCGCACCATCGCCTCCGCCGTGCAGGGGCCGCACCTCTGGGACCAGAGCGAGAGCTACACCGTCATCTTCGCCGAACGCATCCAGGGCAACCCTTCCGCGGAGGAGCTGTTCCAGCGCGCGGACATCGCTCGGCTCCTGCTGGGAGAGAGCACCGCCGCGCCACTCGCGCCGCGCGAGCGCGAGGCCGTCACCCAGGTGCGCTTCAGCTACACCGCCCACGACCTGGTCGTCGTCGACTGGAACAGCGCGTTCGTCTACGAGCCGTCCGGCTCGCGCGACATCCCGGACCTGTTGGAGATCGCCAACGCGCAGCTCCTGGAGTTCCGCTACTACGACGAGCGGTTGGACAAGCACATCGCGCGCATCCACGACGAGGTGCAGGCGCGCAAGCCCGGCTGGCTCACGCTGTTCCGCAGCCCGTACCGCAACCTGGCGCGCGAGACACTGGGCACGCTCGTGGACCTCAACGAGTTCGTGGAGCGGGTGGAGAACAGCCTGAAAATCATCGGCGACTTCTACCTGGCCAAGGTCTACGAGGGCGCCGTGCGCCGCCTGCGCATCCCCGCGTGGCAGGCCTCCGTCACGCGCAAGCAACAGCTGCTCGCGCAGACCTATGGCCTGCTCAAGGGCGAGGTGGACATCGACCGTTCGCACGTCCTGGAAGTCATGATCGTCGCGTTGATCATCCTGGAAATCGTCATGGCCTTCAGCCGCGTGTTCGAGCACTGACGGCGAGCCGGCCAGGAACGCCGCGCGCCGCTCCCGTGGAGCGTCCGAAGGGACGACGGTCCCGTCGGGTGGGGGACGCGGGAAGGGACAAGACGGGGTGAGGGCTTCGCGGCGGCCGGGGTTGCGCTACGCTCCCGCGCTCGGGTGTGTGTGACGGAGGCTTCCGCGTGAGTGCATCGAACCCCCTCTTCGGTGATTTGCTGCTCAAGCTGGGCGTCGTCTCGCCGGGGCAGGTGCAGGAGGCGCTCGCGCTGCAGGCCCTCACCGGACAGCGCGTGGGAGAGGCGCTCATCTCCCTGGGCTACGTGTCACGCGAGCAGATTCAGGACGCATTGGGAGAGGCCCTGGGCTTGAACCACGAGAAGGGGCCCGCGCAGCCGCCCCTGGGCGAGCTGCTGGTGGGGCTCAAGTACGTGACGCTCGCGCAGCTGGACGAGGCGCTGGCGCGGCAGCGGCGCGACGGGCGGCGGCTGGGGGAGATCCTGGTCGAGCTGGGCCACTGCACCTACAAGCAGATCTACGAAGCGCTGGGCGTGCAGAACCGCATCGTCGGCCGACAGGACCTGCCACGACCCGCGACGGAGGGGCGCCGCCGCGTGGTGGTGGTGGACGACAGCCCCCTGGCGTGCGCGTTCGTGCAGGAGGGGCTGGTGGCCCTGGGCTACGAGGTCCTCTGCTTCCAGGACCCGTACGAGGCGCTGGAGGGCATGGGGCGGCTGCAGGCGGCCATCGTGCTGAGCGACCTGGAGATGCCGGGGCTGGACGGCGTGGAGCTGTGCCGGCGGCTGAAGGAGGGCCCTCGCAGCGCCATCCCCGTCATCATGCTCACCGCCAACGACCGCGAGGCGGAGCGCGTGCGCGGCCTGCGCGCGGGCGCGGACGACTACGTGAACAAGTCCGCGTCCATGGACGAGCTGGCGGCTCGCATCGAGAGCGTGGTGCGCCGCACGGACGAGACGGAGCGCATGCGCAAGTTGTTCGCGCGCTACACGTCCGACGCGGTGGTGGAGGAGATCCTCAAGAGCGCGGACGCGGCGGTGCTCGCCGGTGAGAAGCGCGAGGTGACGGTGCTGTTCGCGGACATCCGCAACTTCACTGGCCTGGCGGAGAGCCTGCCTCCCGAGCAGGTGGTGGCGGTGCTCAACCAGGTGCTGGGCCGGCTGTCGGACGCGGTGCTCACCTGCGGCGGCACGCTGGACAAGTTCCTGGGCGACGGGCTGATGGCCGTGTTCGGCGCGCCGGTGGGCCGCCCGGACGACGCGCTCCGGGGCCTGCAGTGCGCGAAGATGATGATGGAGGCCGTGGCGGAGCTGCGCGCCGTGGCGGAGGCCGAGTGGGTGGCCCACGGCCGCGAGGGCCGGCCCCTGGTGCTGGAGCTGGGCGTGGGGTTGAACTCGGGCGTGGTGGTGTCCGGCAACATCGGCAGCGCGATGCGGGCCGAGTACACCTGCATCGGCGACGCGGTGAACGTGGCCGCGCGGCTGTGCGCGCTGGCCGGGCCGGGGGAAATCCTGGTGGGCGAGCGCACGCGCGAACTGGTGGACGCGAACGAGACCGCCTTCGAGGACCTGCCGCCGGTGCGCTTGAAGGGCAAGCAGCAGCCGGTGCCGCTTTACCGCGCCCTCTGACGCGGTAGGGTGGGCGAGCCATGGCCGCCACCTCCTCCTCGTCCGCCGTCCCCGAGAAGTCCCGCCGCTCCCCGCTGCCCTGGGTGGCGGTGGTGTTCGTGGTGGCGCTCGTCGTGGCCCTGGTGCTCACCGCCTTCCGCCACCGCGACCCCGAGCAGGCCCAGCACATCCACGCCGACTTCACCCTCATCCTGGGCGCGCTGGAGCGCTACCGCGCGGACCACGGGGGGCAGCTGCCGGAGGAGGGGGACCTGGACGCGCTGCTGGTGCCCCGCTACCTCCACGCCGTGCCCCTGGACCCCTGGGGCCGGCCGTACCACTACGCGAGCAGCGCGCAGGGCGTGTTCCTGTCCAGCTTCGGCCGCGAGAACCAGCGCGGCGGCGTGGGCGACAACCAGGACCACACCAACCACGACGGGCACCAGCAGCTCCTGCGCTAGGGAGGGCCCCGCCGCCGGGACGCCCCGCCCTGCCAGGCAGGCAGGCCGGCATGCACGGGCCGCACGTCACCGGGCGTCCGGCGTGCGCATCCTTCGTGGCGAGGGGAGGCTCCAGCGGGCATCGCCTCCTCGGGGGGCCCCGCCATGGCCATCATCTGCGCAACCAACCTGTCCGCCGACGCCGCGCACGCGGCCACCGTCGCGGCGACGCTCGCCGGCCGCCTGGGAGAGCCCCTGCTGCTCCTGGGGGTGGATGACGAAGTGCCTGACGCGGAGGCCCCGGACGCCCTGTCCGCGGCGGAAGGGGGGCTGGCCGCGGAGGCCGCGCGCCTGAGGCCGCTCGCGGGCATGGTGGAGCCGCGCATGCAGCGGGGTGCCTCCGTGGAGACGCTGCTGGGGGACGAGGAGTGCCGCAGCGCCCGGCTGGTGGTGGTGGCCGCGGAGGGCTGGCGCACGTCCCCCTGGCGCAAGACGTCCCTGGCGGAGCGCCTGGCCCGCCACGGCTGCGCCCCGGTGCTGGCGGTGCGCCGGGACACGGCGCTCCTGGACTGGGCCCGCGGCCGGCGCCGGCTGCTGGTGATGGTGGGGGTGGACCCCCGCTCCTCCACGTCCGACGCGGCCATCACCTTCCTGCGGGAGCTGCGGCGCGTGGGCGGGTGTGACGTGCTGGCCGCGTACGTGTGCTCACCGCTGGAGGAGCGCGAGCGGCTGGGCGTCCACACCCCCGTGCACGTGGAGCGGCTGGACGCGCGCGAGCGCACCATGGAGGGGCTGGAGCCGCTGGTGGAGCGCGTGCTCCAGCGCGAGGTGCGCGAGCGCCTGGGTGACCTGGAGGGGGAGGGCCGCGTGGAGGTGGTGCTGGAGCCCGGCTATGGCCGCCCGGCGGACCACCTGCTGCACGTGGCCCATGCGCGCAGCGCGGAGCTGACGGTGGTGGGCATGCACCTGCGCGGCGGCGTGCAGCGGCTGTGGCACGGCTCCGTGTCGGAAGGGGTGCTGCGCCACGCGGAGCGCTCCGTGGCGTGCATCCCTCCCGGAGCGCGCGAACCTCGCCGGCTTCCTCCGCCCCGGAGCGCGCTGGTGCCGGTGGACTTCACCCTCGCCTCCGGACAGGCCATCGCGCAGGCGTGCTCACTGGTGGGGCCGGGCGGCCGCGTGCACCTGCTGCACGTGCACCGGCTCCGGGGCCGCGAGCGGGGCCCCCGGGACTTCCACGGCGTGCTCCCGGAGCCGGACAGCGAGCGGGACCGGGTGCTGAACCGGCTCTGGGCGCAGGTGCCCGGGGACACGGTCGCGCGGGCGGTGCACTGGAGCGTGGAGGGGGTCAGCGGAGACGACGTCGCCATCGCCATCTGCCAGGCCACGGAGCGCGAGGGCGTGGACCTGGTGTGCGTGGGCACGTCCGCCCACCGCGAAGTGGTTCCGGACGTGCTGGAGGAGGCGGTGGCGCGCGAGCTGGTGCTGCGCTGCCGCAGGCCCGTGATGGTGGTGCCTTCCGTTTGACCCGGGAACGGGCGTCCAGTGAGTGGGCTCCTCGCGGAACGGGTCCCTGTTTTTTTCCCACGCGTAAGGGATTGAACAGGCGACCCTGGAGGGCGTTAGACTTTGGGAGGACCCGCTTTCCCAGAAGGGTAGGGCATCCCGTGGCTCTTCGCGGTTATCGAGAAGAGGACCTCGTCTCCAACCGTGCATCGTTGATCATCCACGGAGGTACCGAGGATGAGCGCAGGGCCTGGGCGGAGGAAGCCGCGCGCAACTTCGGCGTCCCGCTCACGGAGGTGCGCCAGGGCTCGGAGCTGGCCGGAGCGCTCCGTCAGCCCAACGGCGTGGTGTTCATCGCGGACGCGGGGAAGCTGCCGCTGGACGCCCAGGGCCTCATCCTGCGCTGCCTCCAGATGCAGGAGGAGCGGCCCAAGGTGGTGGTGGGCGTGTCCGGCACCGCGATGGCCGCCCTCACCCGGGGCACGCTGCGCGAGGACCTGCACTACCGGCTGAATCAGGCGCAGGTGGACCTGCAGACGGATGGCCTGAGGGACGCGCTCAAGCGCCGCTGGGCGCAGCAGGCGGAGCAGCTGGCCGTGCGCGCCGCGGCGCTGAAGGCCGCCGAGGAGAAGGAGCGCGCCGCCGCGGTGGCCCGCCGCCCGGGCTCCGTCACCCGCATCCTGCCCAAGCGCAAGGCCCAGGCCACCGTGCGCAAGGGCGCGCCCCGCAACGCGGTCCGCTGAAACCCGGGGGTTTCCAGAGGGAGCGGGGAGCCGTCCGGGGCGGGGAATGGGTACTACTGGAAAGATGGGCTAGAGTTGTTCCCAGCCGTCTTTCCTCTCCTCTCCGGAGCGAAACCGCAATGTCCCAGCAAGCCCCTGGCAAGAAGCGTGGTCTGTCCCGTCCCGTGGAAGTCGTTCGCGCGGAGCTCCTCAAGGATCCCGAGACGAAGCGCATCGCGGATGCCGTGGGCATGAAGCTGGAGGACTACGTCGAGCTGGTGCTCGAGTACGCGCAGGACAAGGACAAGGAGCCCATGCTCAACGTCGTGTCCGACGAGGAGCTGAAGGCGAACGGCTTCCCCGTGCACACGGTGGAGGAGGTCGGTGAGTTCCTGGTCGCGGGCGCCAAGGGTGAGCTGCCCGGTCAGGGCAACCCCTTCGCCAAGTCCGAGTTCGAGGCCAGCAAGGGCGGCACCGCCGGCAAGCCGAGCCTGAACCCCGCGGCCGAGGGCGCCCCCCAGACGCCCCAGGACGAGGCGAAGCGCCAGGAACTGCTGGAGCAGATGAAGAAGGGCGGCGGCGGAACCCGCGGCTGAGGTCGCCCGGAATCCCCGTGAAATAGATCGGAAAATGGGGAGGAAACATTTTCCTCCCCCCTCCGAGAATCCTTTTGAAGCTTCACTGCGGCACACACTCTCCAAACCAGATTCAGTAGGGGGTTTCACCATGGGCGGCATCGGCAAGGTTGTCAGCAGCGTCGCGAAGACGGTCTCCAACATCGCTGGCGGCGTCGCGAACATCGCGGGCAAGGCGCTGAACTTCGTGCAGAACCCCATGGGCGCCATCACCGGCGGCCTGAAGGGTCTCGCCGGCGGCCTCCTGGACAAGCTCCCGTTCGGCCTGGGCAAGCTGGCGAAGCCGTTCGTGGACAAGTTCATCGACTCCGGCGCGTCCCTGCTCGCCAAGGGCCCCCTGGCCGGTCTGTCCCAGCTGACCAAGTTCGCCCCCACCGTGAAGTCCATCGCGGACATCGCGACCACCGTGAAGCAGGGCGCGGACCAGGTCGGCGCGCTGGCCTCCCAGCCCGCGCAGCAGAACGTGCAGAACCTGTTCGCCCACGCGCAGGCTGCGCTGACCAACTGAGTTCCCCGCTGAAGCTGGCGTGACTCATGCACGAGGGCCGGTACTCACCGCGAGGTGGGGGCCGGCCTTTCGGCTTTGCGGGCCAACGCCGCGCGAGGCACGAGGGCTGGTCCTCCGTCCGTCATGGGCGGGGCGCCGGCCCTTCGGCTTTGAAGGCTCCCGTTGCGGCTCCGTGACGGCTCCGATGTCGGCTCCGTTGCGGGCTCGGGCCCGAGTGAGATGTGACCCAGTATGGCGCACCCGGAGTATGGGCGCGATCAGGAAGCGGCGCGGCTCAGCCTTCTTCGCGGGTGATGCGGAAGGCGTCGGTCTCCAGCTTCTGGGTCGCCTCGGGGTCCGCGCTGTCGTAGTAGCCGCGAATCTCTCCGGTGCCGTCCACCAGCACGAAGTGGGTGCCGTGGAAGATGGAGAGCAGGTCGTCCTCGGGGGCGCCGGCCTCGCGGCCCATGCTGATCTTGAAGCCCTGGACGATGGTGTCCTTGAGGGTGGCGTAGTCGCCGGTGAGGAAGTTCCAGCGGGTGAAGTCCGCCTGGTACTTCTTCCCGTACTCGGCCAGCCGCTCCGGGGTGTCATAGGCCGGATCCACGGAGAAGGACACCAGCTGGAGATCCGTCCCCAGCTTCGAGGTGTGCTCCTGCACGCGCGCCATCTTCTGCGTGAAGACGGGGCAGACGGTGGGGCAGCGGGTGAAGATGAAGTTGGCGATGAACGGGTGGCCGCGGAGCTGCTTCAACCCGAAGGGCTGTCCGTCCTGCCGCGTGAAGGTGAAGTCCGGCAGCGCGCCCAGGCGGGGCGGCGGCTGGGAGCGGCCCTGCACCAGGTCGTGGACCGCCACCCCCATGAAGCCGAGCGACGCCACGGCGATGCCCGCCCAGACCCAGGAGCGGCGGACGGGACGGGAGCGGGGTGCGGCGGACGGGGAGGGCGATTCGACGGACATGCGTCGGCACGTACGGCATCAGCGGGGGGCGCACAAGCGCCGGGCCTGACGGGGTAGGGGCTGGCCGCATGCGAGGCATGAGGGAGAGTGGCCGCTTCGCGGCGGGCAGGGTGCGCCTTGAGGGGACGTTGGGTGCGTGCTAGCCCGGAGGTCGTGGCCCATGCCCTCTTCCAGCCCCCGGGTGGACGCACTTCGCCGGGCAGGTGGGGAGGCTTCCGGTCGCTGGCGGGGTCCGGGCCGTGGCTCGGACTCGTCGGAGGGCTGGTGCCGGCGGCGGTGTTGGCGTGCCCCTCGTGCACGGCCCGTGCGCCGGAGTCCCCGGGTGGGGCGGGCGAGCTGCTGCTGGCGCTGATGCTGGTGCCCTTCGCGCTGGTGGGCGTGGGGCTCTGGGCGGCCTGGCGGGCGGGGCGAGATGCGCCAGGAGCAGAGCGGGCTTCGGCCCCCGTGGAACAGGAGCATCCGTGATGGCGGAGTCCCCGGCGTTATCCCCGTCGTCCCCGAGCGACGTCGCGCCGCCGGATGCGCAGGCGCCCCTGGCGGTGCCGCCCGCGCGTGGTGCCTGGAGCCTGGCGCCGCCGGAGAACGCGAGCGCGACGGGCGACCGCATCGACGCGCTGCTGGCCACGAGCCATGGCTTCGACTTGGCGCTGGCGGCGGTGATGCTCGGGTGGATGTTGCTGGCGGTGGTGCGTTTTCGGGGTGCCCGGAAGGTGGCGCCGGACGGAGGCACGCGTCGCTCGCGGGCGTGGGTGCTGGGGCTGGCCCTGGGCGTGTTCGGCGTGGTGGACGGGACGCTGTTCCTGGGCTCCCAGGGCTACCTGAACGACGTGCTCTGGAACTTCCGCGTCCCCACGGAGGATCCGCGCACGGTGCGCGTCCAGATCAACGCGCACCAGTGGTCGTGGGAGGCGCGGTACGCGGGCGCGGACGGGGCGTTCGGCACGAAGGACGACGTGGTGACGTGGAACGACCTGCGCGTGCCGGCGGACGTGCCCGTCTGGGTGCAGCTGGTCTCCACGGACGTGGTGCACGGGTTCTCGCTGCCCGCTTTCCGAGTGAAGCTGGACGCCATTCCGGGCCGCGTGAACCAGACGTGGTTCCAGGCCGCTCGCGAGGGCTCGTGGGAGGTGGCCTGCTACCAGCACTGCGGCACCAGCCACTACCGGATGCGCGGCATGCTGACGGCGCTGTCCCCGGAGGCGTACGCGGCGTGGCTGCGCGAGGCGAGCCTCAAGGCGGTGCAGGGCTACGACCCGGATGACACCGCGGCCCACTGGGGCTGGGTGTGGAGGACGCCATGAAGGCGGGGGCGCTGCTGAAGTCGCTCTGGACGACGGACCCCCAGCGCGTGGCGCGGCAGTACCTGTGGGGCGGGTTCCTGTTCCTGCTGGTGGGCGGCCTGCTGGCCATGCTCATCCGCTTCCAGTGGGCGTGGCCCGGGCAGCCGGTGCCGGGGCTCGCGTGGGTGCTGCCCGAGTCGAAGGGCGCGCTCACTCCACCCACGTACACGGCCGTGTTCACGATGCACGGCCTGTTGATGATCTTCTTCGCGGTGACGCCGCTGCTCTTCGGCGCGCTGGGGCACTTCGTGCTGCCGCTGGCCATTGGCTCCAAGCAGATGGCGTTCCCCCGGCTGTCGCCGCTCGGCTTCTGGGCCTACGCGGTGGGCGGCGCGCTGATGCTGGTGTCGTTCGTGGTGCGGCTGGGGCCGGCGAGCGCGGGGTGGACGTCGTATCCGCCGCTGGCGACGCCCGCGTTCACGCCGGGGCTGGGGCAGACGCTGGTGACGGTGGCGGTGCTGTGCGTGGGCGTGTCCGCGTTCCTGTACGGGCTCAACTTCGTCGTCACGGTGGTGCGCTGCCGGGCGCCGGGGATGACGTGGGGCCGGATGCCGCTGGTGGTGTGGGGGCTGTTCTACGGCGCGGTGCTCAACGTGCTGTTCGTGCCGGTGCTGGCGGCGGCCACGGTGCTGCTGTTGTTGGACCGGGTGGCGGGCACGCAGTTCTTCATCGCGGGCGCGGCGGCGGTGGGCGGGGGCGGCGACCCGCTGGTGTACCAGCACCTGTTCTGGCTGTTCGGCCACCCGGAGGTCTACATCCTCATCCTGCCCGCGTGGGGCATGGTGGGGGACTTCGTGGCGTTCTTCAGCCGCAAGCCCGCGCACGGCTACCGGATGACGGCGGGGGCCATGGGCGTGGTGACGGCGCTGAGCGGCGCGGTGTACGCGCACCACCTGTTCACCAGCGGGATGGCGCCGGTGCTGGGGCGCACGTTCATGGTGTTGACGCTGCTCATCTCTCTGCCGGCGCAGGTGATGTTCCTCAACTGGCTGATGACGCTGTGGCGGGGCAGCGTGCGGCTCACGTCGCCGATGCTCGCGGCGCTGGCGACGATGATCGTCTTCGGCCTGGGCGGCATCACGGGGCTGGCGCTGGGCGCGGTGGCGACGGACGTGCCGCTGCACGGGACGATGTGGGTGGTGGGGCACTTCCACCTGACGATGGGCGCGGCCAGCTTCCTCGCGGTGTTCGCGGGGCTCTACTTCTGGTTCCCCCGCATGTACGGGCGCACGTTGGACGAGCGCATGGCCAAGGTGCACGTGCTCCTGAGCGCGGTGCTGTTCATAGCCGTCTTCGGTGGCCAGCTGGTGGCGGGCTACGCGGGGCAGCTGCGGAGGCTCTACGACCCGTACCAGTACACGTTCCTCGCGCACCTGCTCACGTTGAACCGGTGGACCAGTTGGGCCGCGTTCGCGCTGGGCGCGGTGCAGTTGGTGTTCGTGGTGAACCTGGTGCGGACGCTCAAGTGGGGCCGGGCCGCGGAGCCGAACCCGTGGCGGGTGGGCACGCTGGAGTGGATGGACGCGGGTCCTGGCGCCGTGGTGCTGCGCGGGCCGCATGCGCTGTCGCAACCGGAAGTGCAGGAGCAACTGGGTCGCGATTGGATTGGTCAGGCGGAGCCGCTGCCCTCGGGTGTACCCGTGGCGGAGCCGGTGGCGACGCCGGTGCCCGGGGTGGAGGGCGCCGTCTAGCGGTGCTCCCAGAGGTCCACGCCGCCGCCGTCACCCGCGGGGAAGCGGCGGACGAAGCGCTGCTTGAACCAGGGGCGGCTCTGCGGCGTGAGCTGCCACTCTCCCCGCCAGCCGAGGACGACGAAGCGACAGGAGCCCAGCATGATGCGCAGGGCCTGCTGGGCCTCATCGGCGGAGAGGGCCTCGTCGGTGGTCTCGAAGCGGTCGCCGGAGCTCATGGCGTCCTGGTGCATGGTGGCGTAGCCGTCCACGATGGGCGTGGCGCCCGAGGGGAGCCGGCCCGCCGCGAGCGCCCAGCCTGGCTCGAAGGAGAAGAGGCACGCGTCGGGAGGCACGTCCGCGCGGATGTGCTTCGCGAGCGCCACCACGTCCGGGGCCTGCAGTTGGGCGCTCTGGTAGACGTGCCGCGCGCCGGGGACGAACGCGGCGGCGAGCAGCAGCGCGGCCACTGCGCGTGAGGCCGTGCGGCCCCAGCGCATGCTGAAGGCGTGGAGCACGGAAGCGCCCAGGCCCGCGAGCACGGCCTCCGAAGCGGCGAGGTGCGCGTTGTACTGGTTCCAGTAGGTCCGTGACGCGAGGAACAGGACCACGCTGAGGACGAACGTGCAGGCGAAGAAGCGCGCGGCGGGGCGGTGCTCCGGAGCGGCCCGGAAGGCGCGCACGCACGCGGTGCCCAGGCCCACGAGGGCGAGGAGGACTCCGCCCCAACGGCGCTCATGGAAGATCTCTCGCAGGCGGAGCCAGCGGTCCAGTTCACCGTCCGGCGGGCGCGCGGCCTGGAAGGTGATGACGTCGCGGATGAACTCGGAAGGGGCGAGCGCGGCCAGGGGGCCCACGACGACGGCGAAGGTGGCGAACGCGACGATCACGGGCAGGAGTGCGTGACGCCAGGACTCCTTCCCCGGGCGTGAGAGCAGCGCGGCGATGAGCCACAGTCCTCCCGGAAGCTTCACGGAGATGGCGAGTCCCAGGAGCACGCCCGCGCCGATGCGGCGTGCTCGGGAGTGGGTGCCGGAGGTGAGCCAGAGGTTCGCGAAGCCCAGGCACAGGACGTTGAGCAGGGGCTCGAGGAAGGTGCCGCGCTCGACGATGGCGGCCTCCGGATACGCGGCATAGGCGAGCGCGGCCACGCAGCCCGCGAGCGGACCCCAGGCGCGCCAGGCGACCCGGCCGGCGAGGAACACGCACAGCGCGCCCACGGCGGCGGCGAGGTAGCGGGTGATGCCGTAGGCGGTGGCCGCGTCGAGTCCCAGCGTGAGCGCGGCGCCAGGAGCCCAGAGCAGGAGGCTTCCGGGCGGGTGCACGAAGATGAAGTCGCGGTAGGGCAGGTCCCCGCGCAGCAGGAGCGACGCGGCGGAGAAGTACACGCCCTCGTCGTAGTCCATGGGGTAGCCCATGGCGCCGGAGCGATGGAAGAACGCCAGCGCGCGCAGCACCCAGGCGCCCAGCGCCACGATGATCAACGGCCAGAGGTCCAGGCCCCTCGAGGCGCGAGGAGGGACGGACGGGGACGGCGCTGCGAGCGGAGTGGGCGCGGGTTCCATCGGGGCAGCGCGGCAGGCTACTACCGGCGGGCCTGGACGCACGCGGGGTTCTTGCACCGGCGGGGGCGCACGAGCGAGCCCGGGACGTATCGCATCCCGGAGATGCGGACCGTCAGCGCCGGGTTTCCATTCCACGCTGCCTTGAGGCGCGTGGGCCCCGCTTGAGCTGGCTTGGTACGTTTGCAATCCCGGAGGCGCGGGGCCGTTGGCGCCGGGTTTCCATGCCACGCAGCCTGGACGCCCGTGAGTACTGCCCGGACTGGCCTGGTGCGTTGGCAATCCCGGAGGCGCGGGGCCGTTGGCGCCGGGTTTCCATGCCACGCAGCCTGGACGCCCGTGGGCACTGCCCGGACTGGCCGCGTGCGTTGCGCCGCGTCTCACGCGATTGCCCGTTCCGGTTCACGGGTGTGATGCGTGGAGGTGATTCAGCCGATGGGCGCCGCTCCGAGGGACGGGGGGCCGCCCGGCTTCCTGGTGCTTTCCGCCGGGCCCAGGCATGCGAGAGTCCAGTCCCGTGAGCACGAACGACCCCGCCGGGACGCTGGCCTCCACGTCCCTCCAGCGCGACGAAGCGAACCTCTGGTTCGGGATCGTCATCGCGCACGGCGCGGCGGCGATGCTCTTCTGCGCGATGGCCTTCTCCGCGGGCTTCTACCGGCTGCGCGGCTTCTGGCCTCCCGTGTCCGCGCGCCCTGGAGCGCTCGTTCCCGCGCTGGTCGGTGGGCTCCTCGTCATCGGGGTCGTGCTGCTGTACGTCGCGCTCCGACGACCAGGCCGGCTCACGTTGGCGGGCGTGCTCGGCGCCGGGGCGGGGTTCCTCGCGACGCAGGCGGCCTGGCTGCACGTGCTGTTCTGGTACCGGGACTTGCGCGTCCCCGACAGCGGCGTCTTCGCCTCGGCGCTGTATGGCCTGTCCGCGGTGCAGGCCGCGCACCTGGCGGTCGTGCTCGTGGGATTGCTGCGTGCGGGACTTCGCGTGCTGCGCGGACAGGACGCCAGCGCTCCGTTGCGGCGCGCCCTGCCCGGCTGGTGGTGTTCGACGGTGATGTACGGCGTCCTCTTCGCGGTGGTGTACCTCCCATGAAGCCCACTTCCTGCTCCACTCGTCGGTCGTTTCGTGTGCTCGCCGTGCTCGCGTTGGGGGCGCTCGCTCCCGCGTGCCGCAAGGAGACGCCCACCTTCGAGCCCCTGAAGCTCGCGGACGGCACCGTCATCCCCGCCGCGACGCTGGCTCGCGGATATGACGTCTACACGCACTACTGCGCGTCCTGTCACGGCGAGAAGGGCGACGGTCAGGGCCCCGCGGGCTCCGGGATGCGGCCTCCGCCGCGCAACTTCCACCAGGGCCTATACAAGTTCGGAGGCGTGGCGGCGGGCGAACTGCCCACCGACGACGCGCTGAAGCGCACGCTGAGACGGGGCCTGCACGGCACGCCGATGTTCGCGTGGGACGTGCCCCCGGCGGACGTGGACGCCGTGGTGCAGTACCTCAAGACCTTCAGTCCGCGCTGGAAGCAGGAGTCCCCAGGCGCGGCCCTCGCCCTGTCCGACGACCCGTGGAAGGGCCGCGCAGCCGAGGCCGTGGCGCGCGGCCGCACCGTCTACCACGTGGCCGGCAAGGGCAACGCGGGCTGCGCCAGCTGCCACGTCGCGTACCTGCCCCGAGCGGAGCTCGCCGCGCTCACGGAGAGCGTCACCGGCCGCAAGGTGAACCTGGCGAACGCGGATCCGTACACGGCGCTGCAGCGGGATTCGGACTACTCGCTCACCGTGGACGCGAAGGGCGAGGCCACGCAGTTCGCCAAGGTGCTGCCGCCGGACTTCCTCTTCCATCGCCTGCGCACCGTGTGGCCGCAGGACACCCGCGTGGAGGGCCAGCCGTACACCGCGCAGGCCCAGCGCGAGGACCTCTACCGCGTGATGGCCGCGGGCGTCGGCGGTGCGGCGATGCCGTCGTGGAAGGGCGCCATCCCGGAGGAGAACCTCTGGGCGCTCGCGTACTACGTGCAGAGCCTCATCGTGATGCACGACACCGGCGCCGCCCGCGACCTTCAGCAACGGTTGCGTGACTCGAAGGCACAGGAATAACGGATAGATGCAGCAACCTGAAAAGTGGGTCTTCCTGGGAAACTAATTCCCAGGCGTCGCGAAAATCCGGGCACTGATTCCCTCTTTTCCCGGAGTTCCATTCGTGACGACCTATTCCGTTCGCAGCGGCGACACGTTGAGCGGGCTCGCGCAGCGCTTCAGCACGTCGGTGTCTTCGCTCCAGAAGACGAACCACATCGCGAACGCGAACCTCATCCGCGTGGGCCAGAGGTTGACGGTCCCGGATGGGTTCCAGGCGGCGCCGTCGAAGGCGGGCAGCTACACGGTGCGCAGCGGGGACACGCTGAGCGGCATCGCGGGGCGGCACGGCACGACGGTGGGGGCGCTGGCGAAGGCGAACCACATCGCGAACCCGAACAAGATTTACGTGGGTCAGCGGCTGACGATTCCGGGTGCGGGTGGGGGCGCGGCGCCGGTGACGTCGAAGCCGCCGCCGTCGTCCGGAGGCGCTTCGTACACGGTGCGCAGCGGGGACACGCTGAGCGGCATCGCGGGCCGGTACGGCACGACGGTGGGGGCGTTGCAGCAGGCGAACCACATCGCGGATCCGAACAAGATCCAGGTGGGCCAGAAGCTGACGATTCCGGGCCGCACGGGTGGCTCGGGCGGGACGTCGAAGCCGCCTCCGTCGACGGGGGGCGTGGGTGGGACGCCGGGCACGTCGAGTGGGAAGGGCGGGGTGACGGTGGCGCAGCTGCGGCGGATCATGCCGAACCTGTCGCAGGCGAAGGCGGAGCAGTACCTGCCGCACCTGAACAAGGCGATGGCGGAGGCGAACATCAACACGCCTCGGCGCAAGGAGATGTTCCTGGCGCAGCTGGCGCATGAGAGCGGCGAGCTGCGCTACATGGAGGAGATCGCCTCCGGCGCCGCGTACGAGGGCCGTAAGGACCTGGGCAACACGCAGCCTGGGGATGGCAAGCGCTACAAGGGCCGGGGACCCATCCAGCTGACGGGCCGCGCGAACTACCGTGCGGCGGGCAAGGCGTTGGGCATCGACCTGGAAGGGCACCCGGAGCGCGCGAAGGATCCGGATGTCGCGTTCCGCATCGCGGGTTGGTACTGGCAGTCGCGCAACCTGAACAGCTACGCGGACGCGGGCAACTTCCGCGAGGTCACCCGCCGCATCAACGGCGGCTACAACGGCCTCGCGAGCCGCGAGATGTACTACCGCCGCGCGCAGGACGTGCTGGGCTGAGCCCGTCTGGGGAGTGGGACCCGGGTCTCACGCCCGGGCGCTCGGATGCGAAAGGGTGCCTGTGATTCCGGGCACCTGTCCGTGGCGCACCGGCTGCACAAGGCACGGGCTCCTCCTTCCTCGGAGCGAGCCTGATGTCCCGAATCGATGCGCCCGGTAGCAGTCCCCTGTCCCCCGAACCCACGCTTCCTGAACCTGATGCACCCGCGCCGGAACTCCGCGTGGGCACGACCGCGTCCCGCAGGACCTCTGTCAGTGAAAGCAGTGCGTCCTCGCCCTCGCGCAACGAGCTGCGGCCCTATGACGGCCCCTCCGTTGCTCCTTCCTCGCCTCGTCCCTCCACGCTTGCGGACGGCCCCGCTGTGTCCGCGCGCGAGCTCGCGGCGATGGGCGGCCGGCTGCGTTCCCCCTCCGTTCCCGTCCCCGAGGACGTCTATGCCTCGCTCCGCTCGCACCTGACGCGCAGCCTGTCGAACCCCTTCCTCACCGACAGCGATGTGAAGGCCACGCATGATGCGCTCGGCTCCGTGCCTCGCGATGCGTACCGCGCCACGTTGGACCGCATGGACCGTGACGGGCTGCTCTCCACCTACGTGTCCCGGATGGATGCTCCGTCGCGCCAGGCCTTCCTCGAACAGGCTGCATCCAACGGCGTCCTCTCGCGGCGCCCGGGCGGGGTGGAAGGACCGCTCGGCATGCCTGGACGACCGGAGACCTTCGTCAATGATCCGAAGCTCCCTGCTGCCCTTCGCGACGCCGTGAACGCTCACGCCACCGACTCCGGCCGCGCCGCTGTCGTCGCCTACGACGCCTACCTGCAACGCTACGGCGACGCCGTGGCCCAGGCCGGCAGCCTCCAGGCCCTTCGCGTGCTCGGACCTCCTCAGTCGCTGGACCTGCGTGAGACGTCGCTCGGCCTCTCCTGGTCCGACCCCCAGCGCGAACGCTACGAGTCCGAATGGAAGGCCGGCCTGGGACGCCCCCGACACTCGCTCGTCCAGGCCTACGAGACCGTCACCGCCCGCGCACAGGTCCTCTCCGGAGAACGTCCCGCCGGTGCCTTCGTCTCCGCCGAGGCGAGCGCGTCCCACGAGATGATCCAATTCAAACGCACAGCCCATGCCTCCGCGCGCGGCACCACCGACGTCCAGACGCAGGCGGGCATCGCCTCGAAGGCCGGTCCCCTGGGCCTGGAGGTGATGATGGACGCTCACGGCAAGACGGAGGCCCAGCTCCAGGTGGATCTGGGCATCGCCAGCGTGAGCCGCGACTCGGAGGGCAAGGTGGAGCTGTCCCTGGGCGCGGGCCCTCATGCTCGCGCCCACGCGGCTCTCAACCCTCGCACCGCGGAGTTCGGCGGCGGCGTCTCCTTCGAAGTCTCCGACAAGTCCGGCCAGAGCCGCGCTGGCCTCAAGCTGGGCTACGGCCTGCGCGGCCTCACCCCCGAGCGTGCCTCCCAGGCTGTCCGCAATGATGTCCCCGGCCTCTTCAGTCGCCCCCAGGACCTGGACCCCGGCGTCTCCTGGGAGGCCCTGCCCTCGGAGCGCCGGGCCCTCTATGAACGGCAGGGCTGGACGCGCGAGGAGTGGGGCCAGGACTCGCGGCGCTGATCCACCTCGGGCGGTGCGCTCACGGAGAAGGCGCGCGCTTCGTCGGCGCCTCCTCCTCGGCTTCCGGGCGCAGGGAGATGGCGGTCCACAGCGCGAGGTGCCACGGGACGAAGATCAGGGCCACGCCATACGTGAACACGGCCAACGGGAGGGCGACCAGGATCCACAACACCGCTGCCGCCCACAGCACCACCGAGGCGATGGACTGCATGTCCCTCGACCGGGAGTGGTGGCCCATCAGGGAGAGCACGGTGAAGATCCAGAGGACCGAGCCGATGCCGAACGACACCTCGGCCGCCGCCGGCATCCGGAAGTACTGGAGGAGGAACCACACCGTCACCATGGCCGCTGACTGGTACAGCGCACTCGCCACCGCCAGGGTGACGTTGCCCGCGGTCAGCCCCGCTGCCCTGCCGTCAGCGCTCTTCGCCTCCACCATCTCGGGCGGCAGCTCCATCGCGTACGGATAGCCCATGGCGATCAGGGCCTCCTTCGCCGCGTGCCGCACCTTCATCCCACCCGAACCCGCGTAGTCCCCCACCGGGTTGCTCCGGTCCAGAAGCCCCAGCAGCAGATCCGCCCGCTCCCTCGGCGGTTCGTCCGGCGCGGGCGGACGGCCCAGGCCCACGATGAGCGCGTCGATGTCCGCGCGCACCATCCCCGGCGAGCGCACCTCCTCCAGCAGGAACGTCAGCGGCGGGAACGACTCCGCCGCGATGGACTCGGGAACGTCGGCGGGCGCCTCGTCGACGGAGGAGGGCAACGGCTCGGAACGGAGGGCTTCCTGGGACATGGGTGCTCCTGGAGGACAGTCATCCTCCGGCGCAAGCCCGCGAGCAAGAGGGGCGCCCCCACCCTCGGGTACCACGAGGAGACAGTGTCCGTGGAGCCGCCTCCGGCCCCTTCAGCGCAGGAACTTCTCCACCACCACCACGTCGTGCCACGCGCCGTCCACCCGTGCGTGCTTCTCGTGCGTGCCCACCGTGGTGAACCTCAGGCGTTCGAACAGCTTCAGGGTGTGCGACTGGTTCGCGAGGACGCAGGTGGTGAGCTTGTGGAAGCCCGCTCCTTCCGCGGCCTTCAGCAGCGCCTTCAGCAGCAGCTCGTCCACGCCCATGCCCCGGACGTCCTTCGCCACGAAGAGGCTGAAGTCCGCGATGTCCGCGTAGCACTCGCGCGAGCTGTGGGCGCGCGTGGCGGCACACCCGACGACGCGCCCGTCCTCCTCCGCCACCAGCACCGGGTGCCGTCCGTCCTCCTCGCCTTCGGACGGCGCCTCGAAGGTCGTGGGACGCCGCGAGAGCGCCGCATCCTGGAGGTCCGCGATGGCGTCCCGGTCCTCGGGCGTGGCGGGCCGCACGGTGGGCGGGGGCGGGCTCCCGCGCGGTGGCACCGGGGCCTCCAGCGGCGGCGGCGCCAGCATGACCATCAGGATGGCGCACCCCAGCGCCAGGTGCCACGGCATCAGGAGCGCCGTGACGAACTCCCCCTGGAACAGGGCCACCACGGCCAGCAACGCCCAGACCACCGCCTGGAGCAGGAACCACGCCGACGCGTCGGCCTGCCGCTTCAGGTTGCCCCTCGTGAGGCCCCACAGCGACACCAGCGAGGGGAACAACACCAGGAAGGCCACGGTGCCGTAGCCCTTGGAGAACAGCGCCCCGAAGTCCCACGGCGTCACGTTCGCGAGCGGCATCGCCCGGCGCAGCTGGTACAGCGCGCACAGCGCCACGAAGGCGGCGCTGCGCCAGCTGGGCGGTGAAGGCTCCACGGCCGCGGGAGCCGGGGCGTCGGACGCTGCCTCGCCCTCAGCCGTCGCTGTCACGGGAGGAACCAGGCCCAGCAGGGCCGCCTCGGCCTCCTGCCAGGACTGCTTCCTGGGGGCGGCGGCCGACGGCTTGGGGCGGTGGGCTTCCTGGGACATGACAGCGTCCGTCTTCCATCACCGGGCCACCCGGGAGCAAGGGGGTGGGGCCTCCGTCTGGAGGACGAGGGAGCGGCCGCCGACGGCAGGTCACCTCTCCCTCGCGTGCGCACCCTTCCCGGGCACACCCCTGATTTCTCTTTCGCGACGAGCGAGGACACCCGATGCCGATGGAACGAGCGCAGCGGTTCGTGGACGCACTGTTGAAACTGGAGGAGCACGGCGACATCGAGCCGATGGTCGCCCTCTTCGCCGACGATGCGCAGGTGAGCAACGTCGCTTCACCTCACGTCTTCTCCGGCATCGACGGCGCCCGCCGCTTCTGGACCGAGTACAAGGCCACCCTCGGACAGGTGAAGTCCACCTTCCGCAACATGATCGAATCCGGCGACCGCGTGGCCCTCGAATGGGAGACGCAGGGCACGGCGCGCAAAGGGGCCGCCGTCGCCTACGAGGGCGTCTCCATCCTCGAGTGGGACGGCGACCGGGTCCGCCGCTTCTTCGCGTACTTCGACCCGCACGCCCTGGGCCAGGAGCTCGCGCACGGCACCGCGCCACGCTCGGAGGTGCCCTCGACGACACCGGCCTGACACAGACGCAACTTCCGGCGGTCCCTGGGGTTTCTTATGGCTTCGGCCATCAGGGACATGCCGGCATCGCAAGGTTCACCCGGACCCTGTGTGCACTTCCGTGCACCCGAACCGCGAGCCGGGGTAGCCTGGAAAGACATGGCCCCCCTTTTTTCGACGGGCCGCGTCGTCCCCCGGGAACCCCATGATGACCCGCGTCATTTCCCCCCTCCTGGCCGTCATGCTCCTGGCGGCCTCCCCCGCCGGTGCGGCCCTCGCGCCGGACGCCCCCGTGATGGTCGCCGCGGCGAAGCGCAAACCCGCGAAGCGCCAGCCCACGCCGGTACCGCCTCCCCCGCAGGAAGCCGCGCCCGCGGCGCCGGTGACGCCGGACGTCACGCCGCCCGTGTCCGCCACGCCGGAGTCCGGTTCGACGGGCTCCGCCGCGCCGCAGGACTCCAGCGCCACGCCGTCGTCCGAGCCCAGCCTGGACTTCGACCTGCTCACGCCGGAAGCGGAGGCGTCCGCGGGCCTGCTGGACCCGAACCTGCAAAAGGACCTGGAGACGCGCCGCACCATGCTCAAGCTGCACCAGGGCCTGGGCCTGGCCATGGCGGGCGGCCTCACCGCGGCCACCGTGCTGGGGCAGATCCAGTTCAGCCGTTCATTCACCGACGGCGGCGGGGATAACCGGTCGCTGCTCGCCTGGCACCGGGGCGTCGTCATTGGCACGTCGCTGCTGTTCGCCACCGTGGGCACGCTGGGCATCCTGGCTCCGGATCCGGTGGAGCGTCCGTTCCAGTGGGACACGGTGACGTTCCACAAGATCTTCATGAGCCTGGCCACCGCCGGGATGATTGCCCAGGCGGTGCTGGGCATCCTGGCCACCCACAGCTACGGCGAGATCACGGAGCCGAAGTACGCCACCGCGCACCAGGTGGTGGGCTATGCCACGTTGGGCTGCGTCGCCGCGGGCATCGTCACGCTCACTTTCTGACCCGAACCCCCCTGTCGTGAATGTCTCCTCGCGCCGGCCGTTGTGCGGAGACAAGACGTAGCCCCCCCTGGAGGACGCCGTGATTGCTCGACGACTCGTTCTTTCCGCTGCCCTGCTGCTCGCGCTCCCCGCCGCCGCGCAGAACGCGAAGATGTACTCGGTGAAGAAGGACGCCAGCTCCCTCACCTACAAGCTCATCCACAAGATGCACACCGTGTCCGGCAAGGCCGCCCCCAGCGAGGGCAAGGCCGTGCTGAAGCCGGACGGCACCATCCAGGTGGCCGTGCGCGCGCAGGTGAAGGACTTCGACTCGGAGAACTCCAACCGCGACACGCACATGCTGGAGGTGACGGAAGCCGCCAAGTACCCGCTGGTGGAGGTGAAGGCCGTGGGCACCGGCGTGAAGCCGCCCGCCACCTTCCCGGGCTCCGTGCCGGTCACCCTCAAGGGCAAGCTGACCTTCCACGGCGTGACGAAGGACGTCGAAATCCCCATGACGGTGAAGTTCGACTCCGCCACGCAGGTGACGGCGGACGGGTCCTTCAAGATCAGCCTGGAGGGCTACAACATCGAACGCCCCACGCTGCTGCTGGTGAAGGTGGAAGACGAGCTGGTGCTGGAGCCGCACCTCGTCTTCACGGAGGGCACGTGAGCTCGTCGCGTCGAGACTTCTTCAAGAAGCTGCTGGGAACGGGCGCGGTCGTGGCGGGCCTGCCGCCCGCGTGCGCGCCGAACATCGACCCCTCGCCCGTGCTGGACGTGACCACGCCCGGCGAGGACGGCATCGTGTCGCTGGTGGTGCAGCGCTATCCGGACCTGTCCCGCGCGGGCGGCTCGGTGACGCTGCGCTTCCCGAAGGAATCCGGGCAGGAGAACCTGCTGGTGGTGCACCCGTCCGCGGACACCTACGCGGTGCTGTCCGCCACGTGCACCCACGTGGGCTGCCCCATGGGCTTCGACGGGACGGAGGCCGTGTGCCCCTGCCACCTGTCGAAGTTCAACGTGACGGATGGCCAGGTGACGCAGGAGCCCGCCACGGTGCCGCTCAAGACGTACGTGGCCACGTACAACGCGGGCACGCAGGTGCTGAGCATCAACCTCAAGGCCGGCAGCGACAACTTCCCGTCGGTGGTCGACGGGAAGGTGACGCTCACCTTCGCTGAGTTCCCCGACCTCCAGAACACGGGCGGCATGGTGAGCGGCAACCCCACCGGCTACGGCAAGACCATCTTCGTCTTCAAGCTGGCGGACGGCTCCTACTCCGCGGTGGACTCCGTCTGCACGCACCAGGGCTGTGAAGTGGGCTTCGATGCGGGCCTCGACGAGCTGCTCTGCCCGTGCCACGCGTCCACGTTCAGCAAGACAGGCGTGGTCGACCCCGGGGGCGCGGCGACGGTGAACCTGAAGACGTTCACCGCGACGGCGGACGCGTCCGGCGTGGTCGTCTCCATCGCCTGAATCACCGAGGCCAGGACGGGAGGCCCTCGAGCCTCCCGTCTCCTCGGGCCTGTCCTCAGCGCAGCCGGCTCCAGAACGAGCGCCGGGACGAGATGCGCTCCAGTGCCTCCTGCAGCTCCTCGTCCTGATCCGCGCGGCTGGCGATGTCCCCCAGCGCGATGATGCCCACGAGCCGATCGTCGGGCTCCACCACGGGGATGCGGCGCACCTGGCGGCGGCCCATCAGCTCGATGACGCCGTGCAGGTCCTCCTCCGGCAGCACCGCCTCCAGGTCCTCCGTCATCACGTCCGCCGCGCGCAGGCCATCCACGGCGCGCTGGCCCGCGAAGGCGCGCAGCGCCAGGTCGCGGTCCGTGACCAGTCCCAGCAGCCGTCCCTCCGCGTCCACGATGGGCACCACGCCGCAGTCCTCGTCCCGCATCAACTGCGCCACCTCTCGCAGGGAGCTGTCGCGGCGGGCCGTGCGCACCTGGCGGGTCATGATGTCGCGCGCGGAGAGCGGCTCGCGCTTCCATCGGCGGAGCGAAGCCCCGGACGCGGTGGACGGGTCGCGGGAGGCGCGGAGCCTCGGGTCCAGGGGGAAGGTCTCCTCCCGACGAGGGGCCTGCCGTTCGCGCAGGTTCGGGTCCTCGCGCCACGCCGATGCCTCGCGGCGCGGGCGGTCGCGCAACAGGGGCTCCTCGCCGCCGTATCCGCTGCGGTCCCACTCGCGGTAGTCGGCGCGCTGGGGCTGCATCTCCTGGACGGTGTCGTCGCCCTGGGTGCGCCGTGGGCCCGCGCCGTTGGCGTAGCGCACGTCCCGGTCGTCGCGGCCGTAGGGGCCGGTGGTGCCGCCGTCGCGCTCGCCCTCGCGGTCCGCGCGCCAGGTGCCGGTGTCGTCCACGTCCGTGCGCACGCGGCCCAGGCGCCACGCGGCGGCGCGGTGGAAGCGCCCCTGGCGGTCGGCGGGCGGCTCGTCGCGCGCGGGGCTCCAACCGCTCACGTCGGACTCCGCGCGCTCGCGCGAGCCCGGCGGCGCCACGTCCGGTGAGCGGTGCGTGGCCATGGCGTCGGTGGGAGGCGTGGAGATGTCCGCGCGCCCCAGGTCATGCCTGCCGTTTCCGTTGCTGTAGTCCTTGGTCCCCATATGCGTCGCAAGCCTCCTCGACTTGCGAACATGGGAAGCGCGCCCGGACGCGCAAAGCTCCAGCCGGCCAGGTGCGGCGCCGCCCGCCCGTCTGCCCTGGCACGGGAGGCATCCCGAGCGGGACGTCAGACGACGGTGAGAGCGTCTCCCAGGTGCACCAGCCCCCGGAAGTCCTCCAGGTCCGCGCCCGCGTCCGGCGCTGCGATGGCCAGCGCGCCCCGGGGCAGCCCTTCAGCCAGCCTCGCCAGCAGCGAGCGGTGCGCCGTCGCGCGCGCGTCCTCCATGCCCGCCAAGTGCTCCAGCGCGCTGACCGCGTCCGTGTCCACGGCGTTGTTCGCGTGCGGTTTCAGCGCGGCGGCCGGAGCCAGGCCGTCATCCCGAGCCCAGCTGCGGTTGAGGACGTAACCCGCGAAGGGCAGCCCCTTGGCCTGGAGCGCCTCCTGGAAGAAGGTGGCCTCGCGCAGCGCCGCGGCCTCCGGCGACGTGACGAGCAGGAACGCCGCTTCCTTCGACGACAGGTGCTCCCGCAGCCGGTCCGCATGCAGGCGGATGCCGGCGAACAGGCCTCCGAAGGCGGCCACGAAGGTGCGCATCTCCTGCGCGAAGCCGCCGCCGAAGATGCCGTCCAGCACCTTGCCCACCAGCGCCTGCGCGCCCTGCCACAGCCTGCCCGTGCGGCCCGAGTCGGGACCGAAGAGGGAGATGATCCGTTCGTCCAGGAAGCGCGACAGCCGGCCCGGGGCGTCCAGGAAGTCCAGCGCGTGGCGGCTGGGCGGGGTGTCCAAGACGATGAGGTCGTAGTGGCCCTCCGCGATGAAGCCGTCCAGCGCCTCCGCGGCGGCGTACTCCTGCACGCCCGCGACCAGCTCCGACAGGAAGCGGTACAGGCGGTGCTCCAGGATGGTGCGCGCGGCGCTCTCCGTGGCGGACATCCGGCGCACCATGCGCTCGAAGACGATGCGCGGCTCCAGCATCCACACGTCCAGCCGCCCCTCGCCTCGCGGGCCGTCCGCGTACAGGCGCTCTGGCGGCACGGTGGTGGGCTCCGCGCCGTTCTCCTTCAGCCCCATGGCCTCCGCCAGCCGCCGCGCCGGGTCGATGGTGAGCACCAGCACCTTGCGCCCCGAGCGCGCCGCGGCCACGCCCAGCGCCGCCGCCGTCGTCGTCTTGCCCACGCCACCCGCGCCGCACAGCACGAGGATCCGCTTGTCGCGCAGCATGCCGTCCAGCTTCATGGCGTGGCCTCCCGGCCGCCGTGGGACGCGGCTCCTTCGAGTGTGGACTCCAGGAGCTCCGCCAGCCGCTCCACCAGCGCCACGCCCGTCAGCGCCAGCTCCGGCAGGCCCCAGTGGGGCACGCTCACGCCCGCCGCCAGCCGCTGCCGGGCCAGCCGCGCGCGCTCCAGCCGCTCCAGCGCCCGCTGCCCCCGGTGCGGCCCGTGCGTCTCCAGGAGCCGCTCCAGCGCCGCGCGGGACTCCGGCGTGAAGGGGTCCTCCGGCATGCGGTTGAGCACCGCGGCGGACAGGGGCAGGCCCACTTCCTTGAGCTCACCCACCAGCGCCAGCGTCTCGCTCACCGGCAGGGGCTCCGGCAGCGTGGTGAGCACCACGCCCGTGCGCGCGGGGTCCTGGAGCAGGTCCAGCCCTTCACGCACCGCGCGCCCCACGGGCCCGCCCGGCATCAGCGACAGGATGCTCCGGGGCAGCGTGGCCAGCGCCAGCGCGTGGCCCGTGGCGGGCAGGTCCACCACCGTGAGCGGGTGCACCCTGCGGCCGTCCGGGTGCGTGAGGCGCAGGAGCGCCAGCAGCTGGAACATCAGCCCCATCTCCTTGAGCGCGGGGCCCGCCTCCAGGAAGCGCCGCAGCGCCCGCGAGCGCAGCGCGGCCTCCGCCAGCCACTTCAAGGGCAGCGTCTCCTCCAGGAAGAGCCGGTGGCCCTCCTGCGCGGACAGGCGCACGAAGGACAGGTTCGGCCCCACCGGCACCACGCGGGGCCCGGCCTCCTTCGCGCCCACCAGCCCCGAGAGCGTGGACGGGCCGCCCTCGTCCGGGGACAGCTCCGCCAGCAGCACCGGCCGGCCCGCGCGCGCCGCCGCCACCGCCAGCGTCGCGGAGAGCGTCGTCTTGCCCACGCCGCCCTTGCCCGACACGAGCACGGCGCGTCTGCTCCACAAGGACTCCAGCACCACGCCCCCATCCTCCGCGCCAGCGGCGCGACCCTTCACGGTGAGCAAGGAAGCGCGTCCCGACAACCGGCCGGGGATGCGCCCAGGGGCGACCGTCCGTCAGGCCGCCCGCTCCACGAGCATAGCGGCTTTCCGCCCACGCCCCGTCGCGCCCCTTCACCGCGCTGACCCGTTCGTGACACAGCCCGTGCCGTGCCGCGCCCGGGACGCCTTGACACGCTGTGCGGGGATTGACCCGGCCCGGGAGGACACGTGGCGTGCGCGTGCGCGTGACCCTGAGGGTTGGACGGGCGGATTCCCTCGGAAAGAAGGGGTCACGGACTGGTGACGGGCCCCGGGTTTTGGGTACCCTGAGGCCCTCTGCGTGGGAGAGGGCATGGCGGTGATGCGGGAGTGGGTCTTCGGGACACAGCGTGTCTCGCTGGAGGACTCCGACATCCTCTGGACGAAGGTCCGGGGATCGTTTTCAGAGACGGATGTGCGGGAGCTGGTGGACGTGTTCCACGAGCTGGGGGCGGGCCCGGACAAGCCCCTGTACCTCGTCGTGGACTTGAGCAGCTCCGAGGGGCTGTCGGTCGCGCCGCGCAAGTACCTGGCCGAACACGTGCGTCCCGCGTGGTTCCGCGCGGTCGTCTTCTTCGGCGCCAAGCGCACGCACCGCGAGGTGCTGCGCGCGCTCGTGGTGGCGCTCAACTTCATCGGTGGCGCGAAGCTGGAGGCGGAGTTCGTGGACTCGGAGGCCCAGGCCCGCGCGTTTCTGGAAGCCCACCGGCGCCGTCAGGAAGCGGCGCCTCGCTGACGGCGTAGGGGGCCCGTCAGTGGACGGCCCAGCGCTCGGCGATCTCCTCGCACGCGAGCACCACGTCGCCCAGCCGGCGGATGTGCGCGCGCGGCGCGACGAACAGCGAGCCCGCGAACACGTCCACCACGGTCATCAGACGGTGGTCCGCCGGGCCCAGCCGGCACAGGTGCTGCTCAGAGAAGCGCTGCAGCAGCGTGCCGATGTACTGGCCGCTCCGCTCGTCCAGCGGCTGCGTCTTGGAGAAGTAGAGCTTCATCAACCCCACGCGCGGGTTGCCGTGCTTGTCCAACCGCTGCACCACCACCTCCGGGCGCACGCTGATGGTGACGCCGGCCATCTCCAGCACGGGCGGCTCCGCGCCCACCGCGCTGATGATGGCGTCGTCCAAATCCAACCACGGCACCAGGTCCGCGAAGCGCTCCAGCGCCTCCGAACACAGTTGCATGCGCTGCGCCTCGAACTCCGTCTGCGGCACCGCGCAGGCGAACCGGCGCTGGGACTCCCGCAGCACGTTCATGTCCAGGCCCCGGCAGAGGAAGTCCGTGATGGCATGGGACGCCTCCGGATAGCGCAGGTACTGGGCATCCGGCGGGTGCTTCTGGTCGTGGATGATGCGCTTGCGGCGGGCGGGCGTGGCGACCAGGTACTCGCCCAACTTGTTCACCGAGACGCGCGGCAGTTCACGGGTTTCCGTCATGGTGTTTCCCCCTCAGGAATGCTGTCGGAATGGGTACACAGTACAGAGGGGGTCTGACATCCAATGGACAGCCAGACCTTGTACGGAAGGGCAGGGGCGCTTCCCTGGACAGGAGGGGTCGGGCGTAGGGTTCTTTCCAGTCGCTGGGGGGAGGACCGCATGGAGCAACAGATTCGCGAGTGGACGTGTGGCGCGCACCGGATTCGCATGACGGCGCCAGACGTGTTGCACACGAAGTACACGGGCGTCGTGGGGTTGCAGGACGCGAAGTGGGCGCTGCGCGTCTACGAGGAGATGGCGGCGCAGGGGCCGTTCTACCTGGTGGCGGAGGTGCCGGGCTCGGAGCTGCCCGCCGAGTCGCGCAAGTACCTGGCCAACAACGTGCGCGCGGAGTGGATGCGCTCGGTGGTGTACGTGGGGTCCGACCTGTCACAGCGCGTGGTGGGCAAGGCCATGTCCGTGGCCATGCTGCTCACGGGCCATGCGGCCAGCTTCGACACGGTCTTCGTGGACACGATGGCGCAGGCCGACGCGTGGGTGGACGCGCACCGGTTGGATCACGCCCCGCGCCGCGTGGGCTGAAAGCCGCGGGCATCCGGACGTGACAAAGGGCCAGGACGGGGCGGAAAAGCCCGGTTCCTGGCCCTCGGTGTTTCATGATGCGGGTTTCAGCGCTCGCGGTCCGGGATGCGGTCCGGGTGGCCGTAGCGGTACACGTCGGACACCGGGTTGGTGCCCGCGTCGCTGCGAGGTCCGTCGCCGTCCGGCATGTCGTCGAGCGATGCCCCCGGGGCGCGCTCGCGAGGGTCATACGGACGCAGGCCGCTGGCGTCGTGGAGGCGCAGGTCGCGGTCGTCGGCGTCGTCCCCGGCGCGGAGGTGGATGCCCTTCTCGTCGGCCTCGGTCAGCTCGCTGCGGGGCTCGCGCTCGTCGTCTGCTTCGTCGGAGCGCTGGGGTTTCGGATCCTCATGGGGCGCGGAGCCCTGGCCTTCGCGCGGGGGCTCGCCGTCTTGCCGCGGAGTTGTCGGACGCCCGTAGAAATCCTCGGCGGGCTGCGGGGGTGCGGGACGCTTGTCGTTGCTGGCCATGAAGGATTCCCTCCGTCGGAGGAGGTTCGTCATCGCCCCCTGTGTCCGGCAACCCGCTCCGGAATCGCCCGCCCGGGCCTGGAGGGCGGGCAGCCAGGCGTCAGGGCCCTCCCGAGCACGCGGGCTCCTTGTCCTGATCGAAATCGCGATCCGAGTCGGTGGCCCGCGGGCGATCCGACAGGGCGGCCCATGACAGGCTTGAAGGGGCGCCGCTTCCGGTCAGGCTTCGTCGTCCGGCAAGAGCGTCCGGAGAAGCTCGTCGTCAGGACCGCGCGGAAGCCAGCCTGCGGGAGGCGGATTGGCGAGGAGCGCATCACCTGCCCGATCAACTTGTTCCTGGTGAGTTTCTGGGGTGTATCCACTCCAACGGCCTAGAGCCTTGGCGACCTTGAATCTGTTCGCATCGTCCAAGACGGCCGGCCAACCATCGGGAAGACTCTGGGACAACATGCGCACAAGGATGTCACGAACAAAGCGCGTGACCTGCCTGCGCTGCTCCGCCTCATAGAGCAGAACACTCAGAACTTGCACCCCTGCAATGTCCTCCCGGCCCAGCTCTTCGGCTAGCGCCACTAGCGAGGCAGTAGGGCGGTCGTTGGCGAAGGCGGTGATTGACTCGTACCCAAGGTCGCGCGCCCGTTCGTACAGGCGAGCCTTGATGTTTCCCCGCCAAGCGGCTCCGTCGCTCATCGCCTTCTCCCGGTGACGAAGTTCATTGGAACTCTGTACTCCGTCATGTTCTCGGCAACGATGGCCAGGATCTCGTTCCGGTTCAACATCCGACCTGCCTTGGCTTCGGCCGCGCGCAACGTGCGCATGATCATCCGGTTCCACTCACCGGGCCATGTGCGCCCCAGCTTCCAGTTCCCCCCACCGTGAATGGCCTCGTGGTGGGCCTGCTCCAACCGGACGCAGAACTGGTCGATGTCCATGTCGCCCTTGAAGCCGCGTTGCTCGAACCACTCGCGGTGCTCTTGCGGGAGCACATGGTGCTTCGGGGCGTCCGACATGCCCGCCCCCGCCCTGCCCGTCACGCGCATGCCGCGCACCTCCGGGCTGTCCCCCAGCGCTTCGCGCACGCCCTTGGGGAG
>NZ_RAWQ01000116.1:0-33076 GCF_003668965.1 Corallococcus sp. AB030 | reverse complement strand
GGCCTGGGGGTGGTCACGGGGGGCTGGGACATCTTCCAGGGCGTCCGGGCGGATGATCCGTGGAGGATTGCCCAGGGTGCGGTGACGGCTGGCGGCTCGGCTGCGGGCTACTTCGCGACGGCCGCGGCCGTGGGAGCCTTCGGTGGCCCGGCGGGCGTGGCGGTGGGCCTGGGCATCGCCGCCATCACCCTGGGCGCGAGCTCCGCCATCAACGCCCACAAGCAGCGCACCATCGCGGACCAGCGCATTTGAGCCTTCGGATGGTGACCCATGGAGCTGATCGGCAGGAGGAGCGGAACGATGAAAACACAGCAAGGTTCCAATGCCAGAATCCGCCGCGTGCGCGTGGGTCCCATCAACCACATCCACATTGCTGGCGTCATCGATGAGACGTTTCCGCTGACGTCGTCCTCGCCAGACCTGGATGGGTTCATCATCGTCGACCTCGGCCGGGTGGAGCGAATCAGCTCCTTCGGTGTGCGGAGGTGGGTGGAGTTCGTCAGCAAGCTGCCTCCGGGAGGCCTGTCGCTCTCCGTGGTCAACGCGCCACCGGTGATGGTGGACCAGCTCAACATGGTGGAAGGCTTCGCCGGCGTGTCGCGGGTGCTGTCGGTGCTGGCACCCTTCGCGTGCCGCGCCTGCGGCAAGGGCCGGTTGCGCCTGGTGGATCTCCGGTCGGAGGCTCCCAGCCTCGCCGAGGGCCGGGTCCCCGGGCATGCCTGCCCGGTGTGCGCCGGCACGCTGGAGTTCGCGGAGCAGCCGAGCGAGTTCTTCGACTACGTGAGGCATCAGCAGCCCGGCACGGTGGAGCCGGTGGTGATGGGCTACCTGCGCGCCGCCACGCCGGGCGCGTCCTTCTCGCTCCCCACGCCCCTGAAGATTCTCCAGGACGACATCACGTACATCACCCTGGCCAGCGAGCTGAAGGGGAGCCTGAACGTGCGACGGTTGGCCTCGGGCCTGGACGGGCGCGTCGCCTTCGACTTCTCCCATGTCACCCGAGTGGAGCCCCAGGCGGTTCCCAAACTGGAGCAGGTGCTGGCCACGGCGGCGCAGGGCGCCAAGGTGGTGCTGTGCCGGGTGCCACCGCCGGTGCTGGGCGCGCTGACGCGCTTCACCCAACAGCTCACCGCGCGGATCGGCACGTTGTGGTTGCCGTGCGAGTGTTGCGACTGCGGCCACTCGCATCACCAACGCGTCCTGGCCTCCGAGTACCTGTCCAGGCTGCGCGCCAATGACAGCCTCGAACGAGAGTGCCCCGTCTGCGGCGGGACCGCGCGCCTGCCGTCCCTTCCCCAGTGGGTGCCGCTGCTGCGCCGCTCGTCGCTGGTAAAGCAGCCGCTGAAAGACATCGAGGCGCTCGAGCTGCGGGCCCTCAGCCAGTGCCTGTTCGGCCCCCTTCACCTGGCGCCGAACGCTAGGAGTGGTAGCCCGGACCTCGGCGGCTCCATGGGAGGAGCTACCCGAGTGCAGATCATCCGCCGGTTGGGGCAGGGCGGCATGGCCGGGGTGTTCCTCGCCAGACGGGTGGGCGTGAAGGGGTTCGAGAGTTTCGTGGTGATGAAGAAGCTCCTCCCGCAGCTCGCGGAGAACGCGGAGTTCGTCGACATGCTCTTCGCCGAGGCGCGTGCCAATGCGCGCCTCACGCACCCCAACATCGTGCAGACGTTCGACGTGGGCATGAACGACGGCGCGGCGTGCATCCTCATGGAGTACGTGCGTGGCCCGGATCTCCAGAGGTTGATGAACGAGCTGCGGCGCAAGGGAATCGTCCTCCCCATCGAGCACGCGCTGCGCATCGTCGCCGAGACCGCCGCGGGCCTGCACTACGCGCACAGCTACGTGGACCCGGCCGGTGTGCCCCATCCGGTGGTGCACCGCGACGTGAGTCCCCACAACGTCCTTGTCTCGCTCGACGGCGCCATCAAGCTGAGCGACTTCGGCATCGCCAAGGTGCAGGGCGAGGGGAACACCCAGGCGGGTGTGCTCAAGGGGAAGATCGCCTATCTCTCCCCTGAGGCCATCGTGGGCCAGCCCCTGGACGCGCGCAATGACGTGTTTGCCCTGGGCGTGGTGCTCTTCGAACTGCTCACCGGCCAGGTGCCCTTCAAGCGCGACAACAACGCGGCCACGCTCAGCGCCATCGTGCGGGAGCCGGCGCCCGTGCCGTCGCAACTCGAGCCGGGCATCCCCCGGGATGTGTCGGAGCTCATCCTGCGCGCACTCGTGAAGGATCCTGCGCGTCGCACGCCATCCGCAGCGGCCATGCGCGAGGAGATCGAGGCGGTGATGGCACACCACCGGCTCAACTCGTCGGCGGCGGCCGTGGCCCGGTTCTTCAAGGCCTCGCTGGGCGACTGGCTCGCGGAGTTCGGACCCACCCGGGACGGTCCGTTCATGGGCGCGCTCCCGAGCATGGGAGAACCGCTGCGCACGGGCTCTGGCGGTTCTCCTCGTGTGCACGCGGACCCGCGCCCCCGGCCGGGTGCCGGACCGCATGGAACCGTGCCGCGCAGAGGCCTGGCTCGAGGGCCCGCCGCGACCGCCGGCACCAGCCCAGCTCTCGCGGCCCGGCCCGCCGGGGCTCCGGCCAGGGCCCGGGCGAGACCCGCCACCTCCAGGCCCTCGCCGCTCAAGTGGGTGGTCATGGGCGTCATCGGGCTCGTGGTTGTTGTTGGGGTCGGAGTGGTGGCTCCCAGGCTGCTCTCGGGTGGAGGCGTCGAGGTGAACGACCGCGAGCGGGTTGAGCCGAGACGGCCAGGAGGGGGACGCGAGGGTGATGGGCGTCCTGGCGACGCAGACGCCTCAGGCCGCTCAGCGGAGAGCCCAATCCGTCGGCATGCCGTGGGCGTGGCGCCACCCCTCCGTGTCGCGGAGCGCGCCCACTGATGTCGTCTGCCGCTGACTGGCGTCGATGACCCGGCTGGCGGCGGACGGTGACGGGTTCGACGTGGAGGTCCAGACCCGCGCGGCCTTGCGACGGCTGGGGCTCGGTACGCCCACGATGCTCGCGGACCCGAGCGACACGATGGACCACCACCCTGGCCGCGACGCGCGGATGAGACGCGAAGCCCCCGGACCTGTTCCGTCCGGGGGCGCGCGGCCAGGAACTACAGCGACTGGCTCTGCTCCGGAGCCGTCTGGGGCTGGCTCTGGGGCGCGCACGCCAGGAGCTCCTCCGCGGAGGCTTCGTTCTCGACGCTGGCAGTGCTGGCGAACGGGCAGCCGCACCACGCGGTCCAGAGCACCACGCAGCAGGGGGCAGGGCCGCAGACGGAGCACTTATCGTCTTCGACGGGCGCCTGCACCGAGGACACCTGGGTGTCTTCCGCCGCGAACGCGGGCGCCGCGAACAGCATCAGGAGGGAAGCCATCTTCGGGAGGTCGGAGCGGCGGAGCAGCTTCATGGTGTACCTCGGGGAGAACGGCGCGTCGGGTCCACGCCGGTGGGACCCAGGAGCTTCGCACATCTTCCCCGTGCCCCGTGACGCCCCCCCCTCAGTCCGGGAAGATCTCCAGCACGTCCTTCAGCATCGCCGCGCCCGTGCCCCGCGCGCCCTGCTCACCGTTGATGACGGTGTTCACGCCGTGCAGGTCGCTGCGGAACACCGCGCCCATCTCCATCGCGCCCAGCCGGGCCAGGGGATGGGACGCGTCCACGGCGGTGGGCCGCACGCTCCACTCCCACTGCTCTCCGCCCACGGGCTCGCCGCGCGCCAGCAGCAGCACCTGGCCGCCCTTCGCCTTCGCCGCGTCCAGCTCCGCGCGCGTCACGCCGCGCATGCCCGTCACAGCCACGTCCTTCAGCATCGTCGGCACGCGCATCACCGCGTTGGCCAGGATGACCAGCTTGCCCGCCGTGTCCCAGCCATCCACGTCCAGCGTGGGGTCCGTCTCCGCGATGCCCAGCGCCTGCGCCTCCGCCAGCGCGGCCTCGTACGTCCTGCCCTCCGCCATGCGGCACAGCAGCAGGTGGCTGGTGCTGTTGAGCACGCCCTCGAACCGGCCCAGCTTCCCCAGCGCCAGGTCCCGGCGGCCCACGTTCACCAGCGGCATCGACGCGCCCACCGCCGCGCTGAAGCGCAGGGGAGGGCGGCCCGGGGACTCCAGGTCGCTCAAGCCCGCCAGCTCCTGGAACCCCAGCACCAGCGGCCCCTTGCTCGCGAGCACCGCCGCCATGCCTCGCGACAGCGCGTCCCGCGTGATGTCCAACCCGGGCTGCCCGTCCTGGAAACTCGTGGGCGTGGCCTCCAGCAAGAGGTCCGCCTTCACCTCGCGCACCAGGTCTCGCCCGCTCAACCCCGGACGCCCCACCACCGGCAGCGACGCCACGGAATGCCGCGCCCGCTTCACCGCCAGCACCGCGCCGATGTCCAACCCGTTCGGCGACACCGCCGCGCCGCCCGAGTCCGCCAACCCCACCGGCAACAGCTCCAGCCGGTAGCGCTCCATCAACAGCGATGCGCGCGACTGGAGGATCTCCAGGAGCGGCACGCCCACGTTCCCAAGGCCCGTGAGCAGGAAGCGCACCGTGCGGACGGCGCGCGGGTTCATGGTGCGAAGGCCTCGCGCACCCCGTCACGGCGCAGCGTGAAGAGCATCCACACCGCCACCGGCACGCCCACGAAACAGCCGGGCGTCAGCGTGTACATCGCGCAGATGGCGCCCACCGTCGCCAGGCCGTACCCCTTGAGGTTCATCGCGTTCCACGCGCCCCAGACGGCGAGCACCCCGCAGAGGATCCCGCCCAGGATGGCCAGCGTGAAGCCCGTCGTGAACTCCAGCACCACCGGCGCCTGCCCCGGCGTCGAGAAGGGCGACGCCACCTTCAGCGCCGCCAGCAGCCCGCCGAGCAGGCTGAAGGTGACGTGCAGCACGCCCACGACGAGCAGGAAGAACGCCGGGAAGCGCACGATCTGGAAGATCTTGATGCGCGGGTCGCCCGACTCCAGCTGAGGACCAGGACCGCTCATGACCGCCCCTTCAGCGCGCCCACGATCATCCGCGTCGCGGGAGACTTGTTCAGCGTGTAGAAGTGGATGCCCGGCACGCCGCGCGCGAGCAGCTCCATGCACTGCACCGTGGCGTGCGCGACACCCAGCTGCACGACGGCGTCAGGCTGATCCTTCACGCGCTCCATCTGCAACGCCAGACGCATGGGCACTGTCGCGCCACACATGCGCGTGAAGCGCTGGACCTGCTCGTAGTTGGTGATGGGCATGATGCCGGGAACGATGGGGACGTTGATGCCCGCCCGCCGCGCCCGCTCCACGAAGTCGAAATAGAAGGCGTTGTCGAAGAAGAGCTGCGTCACCACGAAGTCCATCCCCGCATCCACCTTGGCCTTCAGGTGCTTGAGGTCGTCCTCACGCGACGCCGTCTCCACGTGGCCCTCCGGATAGCACGCACCCCCCAGGCAGAAGTTGAAATCCTCTTCTCGAACGAATCGGACCAACTCCTCCGCGTAGCGGAAGCCTCCGGGCACCGGCTCGAACGTCGCCTGCCCCAGCGGCGGGTCCCCTCGCAGCAGGAGCACGTTCTCGATGCCTGCCGCGTCGAGCCGGCGCAGCACGTCACGAAGCTCGTCGCGGGTGTGTCCCACGCACGTCAGGTGCGCCATCGCCTCGATGCCGGTGTGCTTCTTGATGTGCGTGACCAGGTCCACCGTCCGGTCGCGCGTGCTCCCGCCCGCCCCGTACGTCACCGACACGAATCCCGGCTCCAGCGGCGCAAGCTCCTCCACCGTGCGCAGGAGCGAGGCCACGCCCGCGTCCGTCTTGGGAGGAAAAAACTCGAAGGAGAAGCTCGGCTTGGAGGGGTTGAGGCAGTTGCGAATCTTCATGTCGGGAGGAGTTTAGTCCCTTCCGCGTCGGCCTTGATCGGAGAAGGTGCGCCGCTATAGTCCGCGCCGTTTCGCCACCCCCTGCCCATCATGGAGAAGTCAATGACCCGGCGTACGCCCCTCAACGAGGCCCACCGCAAGCTGGGGGCCCGCATGGTCGACTTCGCTGGCTGGGACATGCCGGTGCAGTACTCGTCCCTCACCGCCGAGCACGAGGCCGTGCGCACCGCTGTCGGCCTCTTCGACGTCTCCCACATGGGCGAGATCGAGTTCACCGGCCCGGGCGCCCTGGAGACCGTGAACCGGCTCATCTCCAACGACCTCGCCCGCTGCCAGGACGGTCAGGCCGTCTACGCGGGCCTGCTCAACGACCTGGGCGGCTTCGTGGACGACGTCGTCGCCTACCGCTTCAGCCCCGAGCGCATCCTCATCTGCGTCAACTCCAGCAACCGCGAGAAGGACTTCGCCTGGATGAACGCGCGCGCGGAAGGCGTCAAGCCCGTGGACCGCAGCGACGACTACGCGCAGATCGCCATCCAGGGTCCCAAGTCCGTGGGGCTGGTGCAGCGCCTGACGAAGTCGGACCTGTCCCAGGTGGGCACCTACCGCTTCACGGAAGGGGAGGTCGCCGGCGTGAAGGCCATCATCTCCCGCACGGGCTACACCGGTGAGGACGGCTTCGAGCTGTACTGCGCCGCCGGCGACGCCGTGAAGCTCTGGGACGCGCTCCTGGAGGCCGGGCAGCCGGACGGCGTGAAGCCCTGCGGACTGGGCGCGCGCGACTCGCTGCGCACGGAGATGAAGTACGCGCTGTACGGCAACGACATCGACGACTCGCACACCGCCCTGGAGGCGGGCCTGGGGTGGATCGTCAAGCTGGACAAGGCGGGCGGCTTCATCGGCAAGGACGCGCTCGCCGCGCAGAAGGCCGCGGGCGTGCCGCGCAAGCTGGTGGGCTTCGAGCTCACCGACAAGGGCATCCCCCGCCACGGCTACCCCGTCCTCAAGAACGGCGAGCGCGTGGGCGAAGTCACCAGCGGCACCATGGGCCCCACGGTGAAGAAGTCCATCGGCATGGCCTATGTGCCGGCGAACCTCGCCGCGGAAGGCTCCACCTTCGACGTGGACATCCGCGGCCGCGCCGTGCCCGCCGTCGTCGTGAAGACCCCCTTCCTCAAGAAGTCCTGATTTCCTTCCTTCCCCACCTGTTGTGAGGAGCTGAAACCCCATGGCCAACATCCCGCAGGACCTGAAGTACACCCAGGAGCACGAGTGGGCCCGCGTCGCGGGCAAGAGCGTCGTGGTGGGCATCACCGACCACGCCCAGACCACACTGGGCGACATCGTCTACGTAGAGCTGCCCAAGCTGGGCGCCCAGGTGTCGGCCGGCGACTCGTTCGGCACCGTCGAGTCCGTCAAGGCCGTGTCGGAGCTGTTCGCACCTGTCTCCGGCACGATCGTGAAGGTGAACACCGACCTCACGGAAGAGCCCGAGAACCTCAACACGGATCCGTACGGGGACGGGTGGCTCGTGGAGATCGAGGTCTCGGACGCCGGGCAGCTGAGCAACCTGCTGGACGCCGCCGCCTACGAGAAGCTCACCAAGGAGTAGTTCCGCGCGCGCAAGAAGTCGGGCGTCCCGGTTGTTAGAGACGCTCCATGGAGTGCCGAGCCCGCTCGGACGCCGAACTTCCTACCGCACCTCACGCGAGCCCTTCGACCATGTCCCTCAACTGGAAGTACCAGGAGTCCTTCGCCGGCCGGCACATCGGCCCGGAGACCCCTGAAGTGAAGCAGATGCTGTCCACGCTGGGCGTGGACTCGCTGGACGCCTTCGTCGAGTCCACCGTGCCGCCCGTCATCCGCTCCCCGGAGCCCCTGCGGCTGCCCGCGGGCAAGGGTGAGAACGAGGTGCTGGCGCAGCTGGAGGCCATCGCGGCGAAGAACCAGGTGTTCCGGTCCTTCATCGGCATGGGCTACAGCGACACCCACGTCCCCAACGTCATCCTGCGCAACATCTTCCAGAACCCAGGCTGGTACACCCAGTACACGCCCTACCAAGCGGAGATCGCCCAGGGCCGGTTGGAAGCGCTGCTCAACTTCCAGACGATGGTGACGGACCTCACCGGCATGGAAGTGGCCAACGCCTCCATGCTGGATGAAGGCACCGCCGCGGCGGAGGCCATGGCGCTGGCGCTGCATGCCAAGGGCACCGACGCCGGGGGCGCGTTCTTCGTCTCCGACGGTTGCCACCCGCAGACGGTGGACGTGGTGCGCACGCGCGCCCTCCCGCTGGGCGTGGAGGTCGTCGTGGGCGACCACCGCACGGTGGATCTGTCCCAGAAGAGGTTCTTCGGCGCGCTGGTGCAGTACCCGGCGACGGACGGCGTGGCGCACGACTACCGCGCCTTCGGTGAGAAGGTGCACGCGGCGGACGGCCTGCTCGTCGTCGCGGCGGACCTGCTGGCCTTGACGCTGCTCACCGCGCCCGGCGAGTTCGGCGCGGACGTGGTGGTGGGCAGCGCGCAGCGCTTCGGCGTTCCGCTGGGCTACGGCGGCCCGCACGCCGCCTACTTCGCCACGAAGCACGCCTACACCCGCGTGATGCCGGGCCGCCTCATCGGCGTGTCCGAGGACTCCGGGGGCCGGCCCGCGCTGCGAATGGCGCTGCAGACGCGCGAGCAGCACATCCGCCGTGAGAAGGCCACGAGCAACATCTGCACCGCGCAGGTGCTGCTGGCCGTGATGGCCGGCATGTACGCCGTCTACCACGGGCCGGAGGGGCTCAAGGCCATCGCGGAGCGCGTGCACGGACTCACCGTGGTGCTGTCTCGCGGCCTGGCGAAGCTGGGCTTCAAGCCGAAGCACGAGCAGTTCTTCGACACGCTGCGCGTGGAGCTGACGGCCCCGCAGGTGCGGGGCGTGCTGGCCGCCGCGGAAGGCGCGAAGATGAACTTCCGCCGCATCGACGAGAAGACGCTCGGCCTGTCGCTGGACGAGACGACGCGCGCCAAGGACGTGGAGGACATCCTCGCGGCCTTCATCCAGGGCGCGAACAAGTCCGCGTCCCCGGTGAACCTGGACGAGGTCGCCGAAGGCCTGGAGAGCCCGCTCGCCCCCGAGCTGCGCCGTCAGAGCGCGTACCTCACGCACCCGGTCTTCAACCGCTACCACTCCGAGACGGAGATGCTGCGGTACGTGCGCCGGCTGGAGGCGAAGGACCTGTCCCTCACGCACTCCATGATTCCGCTGGGCAGCTGCACCATGAAGCTCAACGCCACCGCGGAGATGATCCCGGTGACGTGGCCCCAGTTCAGCAAGCTGCACCCGTTCGCACCCACCTCGCAGGCGGCCGGCTACAAGGTCATCTTCGAGCAGCTGGAGCACGCGCTGTCGCAGGTGACGGGCTTCGCCGGGTGCTCGCTGCAGCCCAACGCGGGCAGCCAGGGTGAGTACGCGGGCCTGCTCGTGATTCGCGCCTACCACCAGGCGCGCGGGCAGGGGCACCGCGACGTGTGCCTCATCCCGTCCTCCGCGCACGGCACCAACCCCGCCTCCGCGGTGATGGCCGGCTATCGGGTCGTCGTCACGAAGTGCGACGAGAACGGCAACATCGACCTGAACGACCTGCGCGCCAAGGCGGACCAGCACAAGGACAAGCTGGCCGCGCTGATGGTGACGTACCCCTCCACGCACGGCGTGTTCGAGGAGGAGATCCGGGAAATCTGCTCCGCCATCCACGAGCGCGGCGGCCAGGTGTACATGGACGGCGCCAACCTCAACGCGCAGGTGGGCCTCACCGCGCCGGGCCTGGTGGGCGCGGACGTCTGCCACATCAACCTGCACAAGACGTTCTGCATCCCGCACGGCGGTGGCGGCCCGGGCATGGGCCCCATCTGCGTGGCGTCCCACCTGGTGAAGTTCCTCCCCGGACACCCCGTCATCCAGACGGGCGGAGGGGACGCCATCGGCGCCATCTCCGCGGCGCCGTGGGGCAGCGCGAGCATCCTGCTCATCTCCTGGATGTACATCCAGATGATGGGCGGCGAGGGCCTGACGCAGGCCACGAAGATGGCCATCCTCAACGCCAACTACGTCGCGGAGCGGCTCCAGCCGCACTACCCGGTGCTCTACCGGGGCAAGCGCGGCCGGGTGGCCCACGAGTGCATCGTGGACCTGCGCCCGCTCAAGAAGACCGCGGGCGTGGAGGTGGAGGACGTGGCCAAGCGCCTCATGGACTACGGCTTCCACGCGCCCACCGTGTCGTTCCCGGTGGCGGGCACGCTGATGATTGAACCCACGGAGTCCGAGTCCAAGGCGGAGTTGGATCGCTTCTGCGACGCGATGATCGCCATCCGCCAGGAGATCCGCGACGTGGAGGAGGGCCGCGCGCCCAAGGACAACAACGTCCTGAAGAACGCGCCGCACACCGCGCGCACGCTCACCGCGCCGGAGTGGAACCGCCCGTACACCCGCGAGCAGGCCGTGTTCCCCACGCCGTGGGTCCGCGACAACAAGTTCTGGCCGTCCGTGGGACGCCTGAACAACGTGCTGGGTGACCGCAAGCTCGTGTGCTCGTGCCCTCCCATCGAGGACTACGACACGCCCGCGCAGAAGGTCGCTTAAGCCGTCTTCGACAGCAGCAGTCACCGGGGCCGTCTTCCAGCGCATCGGAAGGCGGCCCTCGTGTTTTCAGCGGGCCCGCGCGGGCTCCACGTGGACCACCACGTCCACCACCTGCGGATAGGCCCCTTGCAGCGTCTCCTCCACCTTGTCGGCCACTTCGTGGGCCTGCGCGGTGGTGAGCTGCGGGTCGACCTCGATCTTCAGGTCCACGTAGACGCTCTCCTCCATGCCCCGGCTGCGCACGTCGCGGCAGGAGCGCACGCCGGCCACCGCCAGCGTGTGCTGGGACACCTGCGCCGGGTCCAGGCGCGCGGTGTCGGAGAGGATGCCCACCGCCTGCCGGACGATGCCGTAGGCCACCCGCGCGACGAAGACCATCACGGCCAGCGCCACCAGCCCGTCCGCGCGAGGGAAGCCCATCGCCACCAGGCCAATGGAGATGAGCACGGCGATGGTCACGAACACGTCCGACAGCGTGTGCTGCGCGTCCGCGAGCAGCAGGGCGCTCTTGTACTTCTCCCCGTAGTGCCGCTCCACGCGGGTGACGGCCAGGTTGATGAACAGCGTGGCGACCATCACCGCCGCCATCGTCACCGACACCGTGGGGTGCTTGTCGTGCAGGAGCGAGTCGAACGCCATGCGCCCCAGCTCCAGCATGCCCACGCCAATCATCGCGCCAATGCCCAGCGACGCGAGCGCCTCGAACTTGCCGTGGCCGTAGGGGTGGTCCGCGTCCGCCGGCTGCGACGCGACGCCCATGGCGACCAGGCCCAGCACGTTGGAGCCGCCGTCAATGAACGAGTGCAACCCGTCCGCCGTCACCGACGCGGACTGGGCCATGAGGCCGAAGACGAGCTTGGCCACGGCCACGACCCAGTTGGCCACGAGGATGGCCAACAGGACGAAGCGGACCTTCCGGTTGCGCTCCTGGAGCGCGGCGCCACGGTCGACGAAAGAGGCTTCCACGGCGGGGCAGGGTAGTGCCTTCGCGCCGTCCACCGCGAGGCCTCCGTGGGTCCTACTGTCGGAACAGCCGCATCCGGGGGCCGCCGCCCATCTCCAGGAAGAAGCCGAACTGGAAGCGCACCGTCGCGTCCTGGCTCAGCAGGCCGGACGGCGGGTTGGGGAAGGGCTGCGCGCGCTTGAAGGACGCCACGGCCTCCATGTCCAGGAAGTCCAGGCCGCTGCTCTTCTCCACCTGGATGTCCTTCACCGCGCCGCGCTCGTCCAGGGTGATGGTCAGCAGCGTCTGGCGGTCGCGCCCGGAGTAGATGTTCCCCGTCGGGTCGCGCATGCGCAGTTGCTCGTTGGGGTTCCAGTGCATGCCCACGCTCTGCTTCACGCGGTTGAAGAAGCTGGCGTACTTCCACTCGCGCGTGTTGAGGAAGGTGCCGTCGCCTTCCTCCTGGTCGCGGAGCATGTCGTTGGGCGCCGCGCCCACGACCTTGTCCATGGCCGCCTGCGACGGCATCAGCGTGGCCAGGCCCGGGGAGCCCACGCGGCCCGTGGAGCCCTCCTGCTCGCTTTCCTCGCCCTGGCCGGGCTGGATGCGCAGGCGCTTGGCGTTGCCTTGCGTGGCGTCGCTCTCCGACTGGTTCTTCACCGCCATGCCCGGGCCGCGCTCGCGCGGATCCGTCCTCATGGCGATCTCCTCCTTGCGGCGCGTCTCCGGCATCTCGAAGACGGGCTTCTTGCCACCCTGGGACTGGGCCCGGTCGTCCGCGCCCGTGCCGTTGTTGCCGGACACGCGCGGGGGCTGCACCTGGTCCTGCGCCGCGCCCTCCTGCTTCTGGGGCGCGGTCCGCTGGGGCATGGCGTTGCGGTAGAAGGCCGTCTGGTCGCGCGCGCGCGTCTCCTTCTCCGTCGTGTTGTTGTGCTCGGCCAGGTACTTCGCGTCCGGGGACTGCTGATCATTCCCCGGCGCCACGTCCACCACCTGGCCCTGGGGCTTCGTCTCGTCCGGCTTCTTCTCTTCCTTCGGCTCGCGCTTCTCCGTGGGTCGGGGCTTCGTCTGCTGCGGCGTCACCGCCCCCCGGTTCTTCGCCCACTGGTCCGACGTGAGCGGCCTCACCGCCACGGACGTGGGCCGGGCGGGGCGCTTCTCGTGCGGGAAGTTCGCCTGCACGGCCGACACCAGGAGCACGAAGCCCACGAAGGCGAGCTGGGCCAGGAGCGCCAGGATGCCCGCCACCAGGTAGCGCAAGGGCCCACGCTGCTTCCGCGCGCGCCGCTGACGCCAGTCTGTCGAGGAACCCGTGCCCACGGCCTGATGATAAACCTCCGGACCGCTTCTACAGTCCCGAACGTGCGGCCCGTAACACCCGGGACATGGAAGAGATTCGCGAGCGCGTGCGTTGGTGCGTTCGAAATGTCCGCTTCATCTCAGTAGATGGGGGCGACCTCCGCCCCGTTGAAGTAGAAGCGAAGGATCTCCGGATAGCTCTGCCCGGCCTCCGCCCGGCCGATGGCGCCTGTCTGACACATGCCCACGCCGTGGCCCCAGCCGCCGCCCCGGAACAGCCATCCGGTGGGCCGGCCCTCGGCGTCCCGCTCGGCCTCCACGGTGGCCATGCTGCTGTTGAGCATCCCGAAGAGCCGCCGGATGTTCAGCTCCCCGCGCACCTGGGTGGCGCCCTTCGTCCCGGACACGGTGAGCAGCCGGGCGCGCCCGGACACCCCGCGCTCGGACAGGGCGAGCCCCTGGATGGACCCCACGCCCAGCTTCTCCGTGAGCGCGTCCACCTGGTTTTGCGTGAAGCGCTTCTCCCACCGGAACTTCGTGGGCTGCGCGAAGCTGGACAGCTTGCACGCGGCGGGCACGTCCGAGGTCGCCAGCCACGCCTTGAGGTTCGACGGGCCGGGGACGCCCGGCGCGGGCTCCAGCAGGTCCGGCCGCCCGCGCAGGCTGGGGTCCGGCGCGCCACCCCACACCACGTCGTTGTCCTCGGTGTGGCCGCCGCACACGGCGCTGTAGACGGAGTCCACCAGCCGGCCCTCCTGGCTGAAGAGGGCCTGGCCCCGGGTGGCCTCCACCGCGGCGGTGGTGCTGGCCGCCTCGCCGGTGCGGCCCCGGTACACCGCGCAGTGCTGCTCCGAGCAGAGCAGGTACGGATCCGCCAGGTGCTTGATGCCCACCTTCGCCAGCACCTCGCCACGCGCGGTGACGGCCTGGGCCTTGAGCGCCTCCGGGTGCGCGCGCGCGAAGATTTCGGACGGCACCAGCCCCTTGAGCAGGTCCTCCAGGCCCACCACGTTCACCACCGCGAGCTTGCCGCCGCGGTCCACCGCGAACTGGAGCGCGCCGCGGAAGCTGCGGTCCTCGAAGGCGTGGAAGTCGTAGCCCACGCCGTACTCCACCTGCCGCACGTCGAAGCCGGTGCCGTCCGGCGTCTCCGCGTCCAGCCTGTCTTGCGCCAGACCCACCACGGCGTCGTTCTCGTCCTTCAGCTCCAGGATGGCGCGGGAAGGCTTGCGGACCTCCTCGAAGAGCGTGGTGCGCAGGCCGTAGCGGCGCAGCAGCTCCGCCTGCTGCTTCGCCGCGGCCTCGGGTGTCAGCGCCTCGTCGCCCAGGAGGAGATAGCGCCGGTTGTCGATGACCTTCCCGGCGATGCCGTACACGGAGCCCAGCGTGTGCGTGCGCACCGCGAGCCCTCGCGCGCGCCATGTCTCCTGCGCCTCCGCGAGCCCCGCCTTGTCCGCGAAGCGGAACTCGCCCAGCTGCAGCCGCGCGCTCCACTGGGCCGGTTCGCCCTGCGTCACCCGCACCGTCCAGCGCGAGCCCGCGGGCGCGTCCAGCACCTTGTCTCCCGGCCCGCCGAAGCGCAGCCGCATCCGCGCGCGCGGCGAGAACGTCACGACCTCGCGCCCCTCCATCAGCTTGATGGGGAGTCGCGGCTCGCCGTTGCGGAAGTCCAGGCGCTTCAGGTCCTGCGGCCCGGGCAGGCCCGACGTGAGCGGATCCTCCAGGCCACTCGGAGCGGGGGGCTTCACGCCCGCGTCAGCCGGCTTCGTGGGGATGGAGACCTCCGGCTCGCCCAGGCCCCGGGTGCTGGGGGCAGGTGAGGGCGCCGGCGTGGCGCAGGAGGCGAGCAGCAGGGCGGTCAGGAGCAGGACGGCTTTGGACACGGCGGCGGCACCGTAGCCGCCATGGGGCCGAGCGTCACGGTTCTCCCTCCCGCTGCGGCGCGTCTCGGCCTGGATGACCGGCAGTGAATAGAACGCCCAACGCCGTGCGTTGCCCCTGCTCATGCAAATTCTTGGAGGCAACGGCTTGAAGACGCGACACACCCTGGTGGCCTCCCTGGCTGCCTGCACCCTGGCTCTTGGGCTGACCGCTTGTGGCGGCGGCGGTGGCTCTGGCGGAGGCACTGGCGGTTCGTCGGGCGCCGGTACCCAGGCCCCCGCGACGAACACGGGGACCCCCAAGGTCGAGAAGGCTCCCACCGCTCCGGGCAAGGCGCCCCCCATCGGCGTGCAGCCGGTGGAGAACACGCCCGCCGCGCAGATGCCGGATCATGCGGACCACACGCCCATCGCGGAGCCCGGTCCCCAGCCCGCCGTCAGTGCCCAGGCGATGCAGGAGACCCCCGCCACCACGCCCGCCCATGATTGGGTTGTGTCGCCCAACGGCGACGACGGCGCCCAGGGCACGGAGGCCGCGCCGCTGCGCACCATCGCCATGGCGGTGAGCAAGGCGGGCCCTGGCGACCGCATCCGCGTGCTCGCGGGCACCTACGCCGAGCGCGTGGTGCTGGGCGACAACACCAAGGCCGGAACTCCCGAGGCGAAGATCACCCTCCAGGGCGAGGGCCGTCCCAAGCTCACCCCGGGCAGCGGCTCCGGTGCGGCGGTGCAGGTGCGCCGCGCGAACTGGGTCATCGACGGGTTCGACATCGACGTGGAGGGACAGCCCATCTTCGGCGTCACCTTCGAGGGCGACGTGCAGGGCACGGTGCTGGCCAACTCGGAGCTGCACAACGGCACCGGCGGCGCGGGCGTCACCATGTTCAACAACGCCAAGGGACCCACCATCGAGAACAACAACATCCACGACTTCGTGCGCACCACCGGCAACAAGGATTCGCACGGCATCGTGATGCAGCCCGCGTCCTACGACGCGACGGTGCGCAACAACGACATCCACGACAACTCGGGTGACTCCGTGCAGTGCCTGGGGCCCGAGGGCTTCAGCGACCTGCCGCCCGCCACGGGCCTGCTGGTGGAGAACAACCACTTCTTCAACAACCGGGAGAACGCCGTGGACATCAAGACGTGCCACGACGTCACCATCCGCAACAACCGGATGCACAAGTTCCAGCCGTCGGAGACGGCGAAGGGCGATGCGCTCGTCATCCACTACTCCGCCAAGAACGTGCTGGTGGAGGACAACGAGCTGTATGACGCCGCGAAGGGCATCTCCGTGGGCGGCAACCACGAGGGCCCCGTGCCCGAGGCCGTCGTCGTGCGCCGCAACCGCGTGCACGACATCACCGACGCGGGCGGCGGCGAAGGCACCGCCATCCGCCTGGAGAACTCCAAGGGCACCGTGGTGGTGAACAACACCATCACCCGCGCCAAGGCCGGCATCATCCTGGGCCACGGCACGGGCGGCCCCACGGAGTCTCTGCGCGTGGAGAACAACCTCGTGGACGCGCCCGTCAGCGTGGACGTGGGCGGCCAGGCTCCCGGCCTCCAGATGAGCAACAACCTCTATCCGTCCGGCGCGCAGTTCAAGACCAACGGCCAGCTCCAGGCCCTGGACGCCTTCAAGGCCGCCGCGAAGGACACCACCTCCAACGGGGGTGACGTGACGGTGTCGGACACCTTCGCCCCGTCCGCCGCCGCCCAGGACAAGGGCCAGGACCAGGGCCAGCCCTTCTGCGGCGCGGCCCCGGACATCGGCGCGGTGGAAATGGGCTGCTAGGCCCACCCGGGAAAGCACCCCCGGAAAAGCAGAAGGCCCGATGCGGAGACTTCCGCATCGGGCCTTTTGTCTTATGAGGCGCCACCCGGATTCGAACCGGGGAATGAAGGTTTTGCAGACCTTTGCCTTACCACTTGGCTATGGCGCCGCAGCGATTGGGGCCGGGGTTATACGCAGCCCGGTAGGAGCCGGTCAAGGAAGCAACACCATCCAGCCCCGCTTCTCGTCCCGCTACCATACGGCGCGGGGTGTCAGACCCTGACAAGCGAGGGAGCACACGATGCTGCACGGCCATGGCGTCTTCCAAGAGGAGCACGAAGCCTTCCGCCGCACCGTCCGGGCGGTGGTGGACAAGGAGCTGCGCCCGTTCGCGGCGGAGTGGGAAGCTCGGGAGGAGTTCCCCCGGGAGCTCTTCACCCGCTTCGGCGAGCTGGGCTTCCTGGGCCTGAAGTACCCGGAGGCCTACGGGGGCACGGCGGCCGGGGAGCTGTACGAGGCGGTGCTCCTGGAGGAGCTGGGCCGCTGCGGCTCCGGCGGTGTGGCCGCGGGGCTGGGCGGGCAGTTCACCATCGCCACCGGCCCCCTGCACCTGTTCGGCACGGAGACCCAGAAGCAGCGCTGGCTGGCCCCCGCAATCCGGGGGGAGAAGATTGGCGCCCTCGGCATCACCGAACCGGACGCCGGCTCGGACGTGGCGGGGCTGCGCACCACCGCCCGCCGCGACGGCGACCACTTCGTCGTCAACGGCTCCAAGACGTACATCACCAACGGGGTGCGGGCGGACTTCGTGGTGCTGGCGGTGAAGACCGACCCGTCGCGCGGCCACAAGGGCCTGTCCATGCTGGTGGTGGAGAAGGGCACGCCGGGCTTCAGCGTGGGGCGCAAGCTCCAGAAGGTGGGCTGGCGCGCGTCCGACACGGCGGAGCTCTTCTTCGAGGACTGCCGCGTGCCCGCGGAGAACCTGCTGGGCGTGGAGGGGCAGGGCTTCTCGCAGATCATGGGCAACTTCCAGTGGGAGCGCCTGTCGCTCGCGCTGGGCGCGGTGGGCGCCATGGACGACATGCTGGAGACCGTGCTCGAGCACGTGAAGCAGCGCCGCGCCTTCAATCAGACGCTGGCCGGCTTCCAGGTGGTGCGCCACAAGCTGGCGGACCTGCACACCGCCCGCGAGTGCGCGCGTCAGCTCACCTACCACGCGCTGCGCCTGCACGTGGCCGGCGAGTACGCCGTCGCGCAGACCTCCATGGCCAAGAAGGTCGCCACGGAGACGTGCTGCCGCGTGGCCGACGAGTGCCTCCAGCTCCACGGTGGCGCGGGCTACATGATGGAGTACGACATCCAGCGCCACTGGCGCGACGCGCGGCTGGGTCCCATTGGCGGCGGCACCAGTGAGGTGATGAACGAAATCATCGCGAAGCAGCTGGGCCTCTGAGCCCGCGGGCCTTCCGGGAAGCAGGCGGGCGGACAGGCGGGAAGAGGGGAAAAAGCCCCCTGGTTCATGTTCGATGGAGCCCGTCGTCTCGGGGAGGTCCCGGTGGAGCCCAGCATCATCTGTGATGAGCTGTTCATGCGTCTGGGGGACGAGGATGTGCTCGTCCTGGATTGCCGCGACGCGATGGACTGGGAGCGGTTCGAGATCCACATCCCCGGCGCGCTGCGCATGACGGCTTCGGAGATTGCTCGGGACCTGGCGATGCTGCCGGACGACGAGCTCATCGTCCTGTGCGGCACCACCCAGGACTGTGTGGACATCCGCCGCATCTGCCGCGTGTTGCGCCTGAGGGGGCGCAACGCCGTGTGTCTCGCCGGCGGCCTCCACGCCTGGGTGACGGGGGGCTACCCCACGGAGCGCCACGCACGCGCCCCCTCCCACGCCCACCGTTGAGCGGCGGATGCAGCGCGTCGTGAAACGGTGTAAGGAGCGCCCTGCCTCCCCCACCGGAGATCCCCCACGATGGCCAAGCTTCGCGCCGTACTCATTGGCGCCACCGGACTCGCGGGTCAGCAGTTCATCGCTGCCCTGAAGGACCACCCGCTCATCGAGCTGACCGGGCTCGCCGCTTCGCCCCGCTCCGCTGGAAAAACGTACGCGGACGCCCTGCGCGCCTCCAACGGCATGCTGGCCTGGTTCGTCCCGGAGCCGCTCCCGGAGTCCATCGCCCGCATGACCGTGGTCAGCGGCGACGCCGTCCAGGCGAAGGACTACGACATCGCCTTCTCCGCCGTGGAGGCGGACGTCGCCCGTGAAATCGAGCCGCGCCTGGCCCGGGACATCCCGGTGTTCTCCGCCGCGAGCGCCTTCCGCTACGACGAGGACGTGCCCCTGCTCCTCCCCCCCGTGAACGCCGCCCACGCCCCGCTCATCAACGAGCAGCGCCGGCAGCGCGGGTGGAAGGGCTTCATCGTCCCCATCCCCAACTGCACCACCACGGGCCTCGCCGTGACGCTGGCCCCCCTGGCCGAGCGCTTCGGCGTGAAGGCCGTGCTGATGACCAGCCTCCAGGCCATGTCCGGCGCCGGACGTTCGCCCGGCGTCATCGGCCTGGACATCCTCGACAACGTCGTGCCCTACATCCCCAAGGAGGAGCACAAGGTCGAGGTGGAGACGAAGAAGATCCTCGGGGCGCTCAACCCCGCGGGCGCGGCGCTCACTCCGCACGACGTGCGCGTCTCCTGCACCTGCACCCGCGTCGCCGTCCTGGAAGGCCACACCGAGTCCGTCTTCGTGTCGCTCGGGAAGAAAACCACCGTGGCGGAGGTCGCCCAGGCGATGCGCGAGTGGCAGGGCGCTCAGGTGGCGAAGGACCTGCCGTCCGCTCCGCCCCGGTGGATTGAAGTGCTGGACGACCCGTTCCGCCCCCAGCCCCGCATGGACCGGGACACCCACGGCGGCATGGCCACCACGGTGGGCCGCATCCGCGAGGACGGTGTGCTGGAGAACGGCTTCAAGTACGTGCTCGTCTCCCACAACACGAAGATGGGAGCCGCAAAGGGCGCCATCCTTGTCGCGGAGCTGCTGCGGGCGCAGGGCTTGCTGGGCTGACCGGGGAAGCGGGCCGGGCTGGTACCTAAATTCAGGGTGCCAACACTGGCCGCAACCATCTACTGTGCGCGGCCACGGACGCGCGGAATTCCGCACAGAGGAGACATCCACATGGCCTACGTCGTCGCCGAGCCTTGCATCAAGTGCAAGTACACCGACTGTGTCGAGGTGTGCCCGGTCAACTGCTTCTACGAGGGCGCGAACTTCCTCGTGATCCACCCGGACGAGTGCATCGACTGTGGCGCTTGCGAGCCCGTCTGCCCGACCAAGGCGATCTTCCCCGAGACCGAGCTGCCCTCGGAGTGGTCGGAGTACAAGAAGCTCAACACCGACTTCGCCTCCAAGTGGCCCAACATCGCGGAGAAGAAGGCCGCCCTGCCCGAAGCCGAGGAGTACAAGGACAAGAAGGGCAAGCGCGCGGAGCTGAACCCCGCCGGCGGGAAGTAGCCGCGGGCCGAATCGCCCGAGCGCGCCCGTCGTGATGCAGGCCCTCGCGCCCCCTGGCGTGAGGGCCTTCATCGTTCCTGGAGTCTGGCGCGGAAAGGGCATCGTCGGACGTTCACTCCGCCTGGAGGACGCTGAGCCGCAGCCCCCGGGCTTCCAGCGCGTCGCGCAGCCGCGCCACGTCCTCGGTGGGAACGGGCCCATGGCGGCCCTGGATGCGCAGGGCCACCTCCCGGGGCCCCGTGCGCTCCACCTCCACGGTGGCCTCCAGCGCCCCGCGCAGGCTGAGGCCCAGCGCCGGCCGCTGTGACTTCACGAAGACCTCGATCTTCTCGATGAGCGCCAGCGCGGACTCGACCTGCGCGCTGGGAGGGCTGGCCGGTGCGGCGCTCTCCGTGGCTCCACCCGCCGCGCGAGCACCTTCGGGTGCGGAGACGCGCGACAGGCCTTCCGAGGAACGGTCGTCACGCGTGGGCGAGGGGAGGGGACACGGCGCCGGACGGGGCTCCGCGCGGAAGGAGCGCTCCACCTCGCGGGCCAGCAACTCCGTCACACGATGAGAGGCCTGCGTGCCGCCGTCCGCGAGCGCCTCCTGGCGCACCGACCCCAGCCGCTGCGCCTCCACGTGCATGCCCTGCCGGGCCTGGCGGAGCGTCTCAGTGCTTCCCAGGGCGCTGCGCGTCGTCGAGAGGAGGGTCCCCGCCGCACGGACGCCGGGAAGCGCCGGAGTGGCCCGCGTCGCTGGCCCTGGCCCCTGCCCACCGGTACGGAGCAGGCCGGGCTTCGGAAGCAGCGTCCCTGGAGCCACCGGCTCGCGGCGGGCCCCGGGACGAGGTGGGGTGTCATTCCGTCCAGAGGTCCGCTGGAGGACCTGTTTGAACGCGTCCTTCTCCGGGGGGGCCTTCTCGTTTCCGGAAGGGGCGTCCTGACCTTCGACCTTCATGGCATGCCTCGCGCGCAAGGGATGCGCGGGCATGAGCAGCGGCCGTGCCAGTCAGGCGGGGCGCGCTCCCGGGAGGAGGGCGCGGAAGGAGGCGGCACGGCAGGGGTGCCGCCCCCGGGATGGGCGTGCGGAACGTGGGACGGCGCGCTTTTAGCGCTTGCCGCCGAAGCCGCCCGGCTGCACGGGCGCGGTGCCCGTCAGGTCGTTGAACGCGAGCGGGCAGGACGCCACGGCGTTGGGATCCGCGAGCGCGGGGTTCTGGGCCCAGTCGCGGTCCTGGAAGAGGTACGCGTCGCGCACCTCCAGCTCCTTGAGCTGCTTGCGGTACTCCCAGAAGCGGCCGCGCAGGAGCACGCGCGCTCCCTTCGGCAGCTGCGTCAGCGGCGTGTACTGGTCGTCCTTCAGCCGCGCCGTGATGTTGATGGAGGGCCGCACCTTGGGCTTGCCGTAGGTGAGCCCGGACAGCAGGCCGTCATTGCCCGGATCCGGCAGGTAGAAGACGAGCCGGGCCACCAGCGCGGGAGGCTCCGGCGGAGGGCCCTTCTTGCTCTTCTTCTTGGGCTTCTCCAGCTTCGCGTCGATGAACTCCAGCCCTCCGAAGGCCACCTCCTTGTCGAGGTAGTCGTCGCGGAACTTCGCGTCCGCCACGCTGGCCGCGGTGGTGTTGGCCTTGAGGACCTCCGTGTCGTAGCGCTCCAGCATCGCGGGCAGCGTGAAGAAGAAGCTGTCCACGGGCTTCACGCCATCCGCGATGAAGCGCAGCTTGCTCAGGTCCAGCGGCGGGTAGTACGGCGCGAGCGCCACCGCCGTCTGCATCCACTCCGGCGGCAGCCGCTTGTCGATGAGCACCCGGCGCATCATCGACACCAGGAACATGTTGGCGGGGAAGCGCGGCGTGGACAGCTGCGTGCCCAGCACCTGGATCAACACGGGGTCCAGGTAGAAGTTCTCGTCGCGCTTGTGCAGGTACGGCGCGGACTCGCCCACGATGGTGAGCAGCGCGCCCACGAGCTGCGCGCAGTTCGCGTCGCTCGTGCCCTGCACCAGGGCCTGATTGACGCGGGATCGGAGGAACCGCTTGTCCATGTCCGCTTCGCGGAACACGGGCGGCTCTCCCGTTCCGAAAAAGAACTCCTTCTGGGCGAGCGCGGGCGTCGACAGCAGGCCCAGGGCCAGGGCGATGAGGGTACGGGTACGCATCGGCCTGAACCCTACCACGCCCTCCCCTGGATGATCCTCCTCCGCTCCGCCCGCCCATGCGCGGAGTGGAACCCGCCCCGAGAGCCCGACGTGAGAGGGCAATTGCAACCGGATGACCCGATGCGGCGGGGCTTTCGCGACAAGCCCTTTCACGGGCAGGCGGCAGGTGACGGGCCGACCGCGCGGGGGGCATGGCGGGCCGGCCGGCGGTGGTTTTTTCCGCCTGTTGGCGGAGCGGGCTTTTGTGTACCTTGCCCTCAGCCATGCCGACGCCTCCCGAGACCTCCCCGGCACCCGTCACCGTCGCCCACATCAAGGACGAGGCGGAGCTCATGCAGGCCCTCGCCATCCGTGAGGTGGTGTTCATCGAGGAGCAGCACGTCCCCGAGGGCATCGAGCGCGACGCCGAGGACGCCCTCGCCTACCACGTCATCGCCTACCAGGGCGGTCACGCCATCGGTACCGGCCGGCTGGTGAAGCTGCCGGAGCCGCCCGCCGGGCAGCCTGGAACGTGGGGCCAGATTGGCCGCATGGCGGTGCTCCAGGCGCACCGCAAGGCCCGAGTGGGTTCGCTGCTCCTCACGTCGCTGGAGGAGGAGGCGCGCCGCCGCAACGTGAGCGGCATCATGCTGCACGCCCAGCTCTACGCGCTCGACTTCTACAAGAAGCACGGCTACCAGCCCGTCGGCGCCGTCTTCGACGAGGCCGGCATCGACCACCTGGAGATGCACAAGCGGCTGTAGTCCCGCGCCGCGCGCTTCAGCGCCTCGGAGGGCGGGGCGCGGGCGGCTCGGCGTGGCGCGGATCCTCGGGCCACGAGTGCCGGGGGTACTTGCGGCACAGCTCCTTGCGGATCGCCGGGTAGTGACGCTCCCAGAAGCCCGCCAGGTCGGTGGTCACCTGCACGGCGCGCATGTTGGGGGCCAGCAGGTGCAGCACCAGCGGCACGCGGCCCGCGCCCACGCTGGGCCCCTGCGCCATCCCGAAGAAGTCCTGCAGCCGTGACTCCACCCAGGGTGGCTTGTTGGGCTCGTAGTGCACCTTCACGCCGCGACCGCCGGGCAGGGTGACGCGCTCGGGGGCGTGGTTCGCCAGCAGGCGCTGCTGCTCGGAGGTGAGGCGCGCGTAGAGCGCGTCCAGCAGCGACACGCCCTCCAGGTCGGAGAAGCTGCGCGCGCCCACGCACAGGGACGCCAGCGCGTCGCGCATGAAGCCCGCGTCCACGGTGGGAAAGCCCGTTTCGGGGAACGCCTTGCCCAGGAACTCCACGCGGGTGCGCCACTGCTCCAGCGCCTCGGGTTCCGCGAAGCGCTCCGGGCCCGCGGCCAGGGCCGCCTCGGCCAGCACGCGCGCGGCTTCCTCGGACGGGGGCGCGGGAGTGCGCGTCTCCTCCAGCATGAGGTTGCCGTAGGCCAGCCGGGTGAGGCGCTCCACGCGGCGCGAGTCCGCGTTCCACTGGAGGGTGTCCACCTCCTCCAGCGCGTCCGGGTAGAGGTCCAGCAGCCACTCGGCCTCCACGGTGCTGGCGAGCCGCACGACGGCGCCGCGGCCGGGGCGCTCCTCCGCGTCCACGGCGACCATCAGCTCCGCGTCCTGGACGACGCTGAACTCGGACAGGCTGGTGGTGCCGCCGCCGAACATGAGCAGCTCCGGGGAGCGGGGCCGCCGCCTGCGGGCCACGCGGTCCGGGTAGCCCGCGAGCACGCTGAGCATCAGCGCCTGCTCCACGTCCTCGGGGCGGCTGGGACGCGAACCCTGTTCGCGGACCGTGCGGCGCAGCTGCTTCTGCACGCGCTCCACGGACTGCACCGCGCCCGCATCCAGTGACAGCGACTGCATGCGGCCAGATGCGAAGCCCGAACGGCCGGCCTCGCGGAACCGCTCCAGGAGCTCCAGCAGGTCGGAAGGCCCGCTGACGAGCGCGGACGCACGGCCTCCGCCGCCCAGGTTGGCGCGGGCTTCACGGCGGATGTCGCGTTCGCCCATGAGGGCCGCGAGCACGGCGGCATCACCGCCCACGCCCCGGCGTTCGCCTTCGACGATGACGCGCGCCTGGCGCGGGTGGACGGGGAAGCGCAGGAGCCGCTGGCCCACGTCCGTGACCTGCCCCTTCGCGTCCACCGCGCCCAGGCGGCGCAGCAGCGTCTCCGCGGCCTCCAGGGCGGGGGCGGGGGGCGGCTCGAAGAACGGGAACGCCGTCAGGTCCTTCACGCCCGACGCGCGCAGCGAGAGCACCGTTTCGGCCAGGTCGGTGCGGCGGATCTCCGGGGCCTCCTGATCAGGCCGGCCATCGAAGTCGTGCTGGGTGTAGAGGCGCACGCAATGCCCGGCGCGGGTGCGGCCCGCGCGACCGGCGCGCTGGACGGCGGAGGCCCGGCTCACCTTGCCCAGCTTGAGCTGCGGCAGACCGGACCAGGGCGAGTGGGACGCCACGCGAGCAAGCCCGCTGTCGATGACGACCGCGACGCCGTCGATGGTGACGGACGTCTCCGCGACGTTGGTGGACAGGATGATCTTCCGGCGCGAGCTGCGGCGCACGGCGCGGTCCTGTTCCGCGGGAGAGAGGTCGCCATGGAGCGGGAGCACGTCGGCGTCGTGGCGCTCGGCGAACTCCGCGCAGGTGTCTCGCGCGCGGCGGATCTCCCCGGCCCCGGGAAGGAACACGAGCACGTCGCCATCGACGCCCTGGGTGAACAAGCGCTTGAGCGCGGAGAGCACCTGTTGATCCAGGTGCCGCTCATCCGGGGCGGCAAGGTATTCGACGCTGACGTCGAAGCGGCGGCCCTCGGAGCGCAAGGAAGGAGCGCCACCCAGATACGCGCGGACGGGCTCGGCCTCCAGGGTCGCGGACATCACCACGAGCTTGAGGTCCGGGCGGGCCGTCTCCTGCAGCCGCCGCAGAAGAGCGAGCGAGATGTCCGCGGACAGGTGCCGCTCGTGGAACTCATCGAGCACGACGATGCCTACGTCGCGCAGGGTGGGGTCGGTGAGCAGGCGGCGTCCGAGCACGCCTTCGGTGACGAAGGACATGCGCGTCTTGGGCCCGCGGACGTCCTCGAAGCGGACCTGGTAGCCGACGGTCTCGCCCACGCGCTCGCCAATCTCCTCGGACACGCGCTGCGCGGCGAGCCGGGTGGGCAGACGCCTGGGCTGGAGGACGACGATCTCCTTGCCCGCGCCCAGCCCAGCCTCCAGCAGCGCGCGGGGAACGCGGGTCGTCTTGCCCGCGCCAGGGGGCGCCTCCAGCACGAGCGACCGCGAGCTCCGGAGCGTGGAGACGATGTCTGGCAGGAGGGGATCGATGGGAAGGGCGACGTCCGCCATGTCCGGGTTCCTCTTCACGGCGGGGGACTCACCGCGCGTCGGGTCTCAAGGCGTGCCAGCCTCGGACGGGTCGGTCTTCTTGCGTCGCTTGGGGCGCACGGCCTCCGGAGCACCGGAATCGGGGGCATCCGTAGAAGCGTCGGTCTGGGTGGTCTCGGCAGCCGGAGCGGCGTTCTTCGGAGGCCGCCCCCGCCGAGTGGGACGCGCCGCGACGGGAGCCTCCGGAGCCACGGGTTCGGAAGCAGCGGTGACATCCTCGGATCCACTGTTCGAAGCCTCAGCCTCGGAGCCGCCAGCCTCCGCCGCGGTCTCATCGAGGGGCGCCTGGGCCTCCGACTCGTCGGGAGCCGCCTCCATCGATTCGTCCCCGGAATCCTCCTCGAAAGCCTCCTCCTGGCTGGCATCGCCCTCTTCACCAAAGAGGTCCGAAGCCCCGTCCTCGGCGGAGAGCGCGAGCGACTTGCCCGCGCGCTTCCGGGGCTTGAGGGTGAGGCCCGCGGCCTCGAAGACCCCGGGCACGGGAACGAGCGCGGCCTCGGCGAGCAGCCGTCCCTGCCGCAGCGCCACGTCCAGCCGCCGTCCCAGTGCCACCAGCGCCTCGCGCAGAGCGGCTTCCTGATCCGGGGGCAGGGGAGTCGGGGACAGGCTCGCGGTCCACGCGGCGAACGTCGCGGCGACCTGATCCACGACAGGGCGGACCATGGCGAAGTCGTCGCGGGAGAAGATGCGGGTGACGTAGGCGCTCTTGAACCGCCGCTCGTACGACGTGGCGTACTCGTTGACCAGCTCCAAGGGTGCCCGGCGCAGCTGCGGGAACTTGAGGTGGGGGAAGAGGGCCTCGATGACGGGGGCGCGGCTGCTGGCGGTGAAGGTGATGCCGGCGTGCAGCTTCTCCAGCGCATCCACCCAGCGGCCCTGCTGATCGAACGAGAACTCCTCGCGGGCCTCGTCGAGCTCCGGCAGGTCCTTCACCTGTTCCAGCAGACCGCCCGCGGGCTCACGGGCCTCGCGCAGGCGCTCCAGCGCGGAGGCCAGCCATTGCTTCTCGGCCTCCAACCCCGGCCGGCCGACGACCATCTCCTCCGCCGTGGCGAGTCGGGCCTCGAAGGCCTCGGCGAAGCGGATCAGCTCATAGGATTCGAGCGTGGACGACATGCGTGGACGACTCCTCGGAGGGGCGGCGGAGATACCACACCTTCACCGTCCGACGAGCAGGGCCTCCATGGCGCCGGGGGCGGAGAAGTCCGCGAAGGCCCACTCGGCGCCGGCGTCGCGCAGCGCCTGGGGCGTGAAGTTGCCCGTGCCCACGCCAATCGTCTCCGCCCCAATGCCCTTGGCGGCCGCGACGTCCTTCGGCGTGTCGCCAATGATCACCACCCGGCACTCCTCCAGCGGCTGACCCAGCTGCGCCGCCCCGGCCTGGGCGCCGTGACGGATGAGCGCCACGCGGTCCTCGAAGTCGCAGCCAAAACCGCCGAAGGCGAACTGGTCGTGGATGCTCACGCGGTCCAGCTTCACCTTGGCGCCCGCGCGCACGTTGCCGGTGCCCAGGCCCACCGCGTATCCCGACCGCGAGCGAGCCTCCATCACGGCCTCGCGCATGCCCGGATGCAGCCGGTACTCACGTGCATCGACCTTGGGAACCTCCAGTCCCAGGTGGGCGACGTACGCGTCGATGACCGCGCTGATGGTGTCCTCGGTGTCGGACTGGCCGATGACGCCCAGGCCCTTGCGGACGATGGCCCGGTCCGTCATGCCGGACATGCTGAAGCCGTCGCACGCGTCGCGCCGCCGGTGGAGCTGCTCGAAGGCCAGGCCCATGGCGCGGCGGCCTGCACCGCCGGTGGTGACGAGGGTGCCATCGATATCGAAGAGAAGGACGGTGGGGCGCATGGCCTCCCATCTAACGGAAGGCCCCGCCCGACGCGAGCCCCGAGCAGCCCACCAGGGCGGCCGCCACCGCCATGCCCGGCGCCCGCTCAGGGCTCCGCGAGCGTGAGGCCCTGCTGGAGCGCTTCACGCACCTGGGGAACGTCCTCCAGGGGGAGCCGCTCCTCCAGCACCTCGCGCACCCGCTGACCGCCCAGCCGGCCAAGCGCCTGCGCGACGGCCTCACGCAGCCGCAGGTCGCGGTCCTCCAACCGGGCCTGCAGCGTCTTCACGGCCTCGAACCCCAGTCGCTGGCCCAGCGCGGCCGCGGCTTGCGAGCGGACATCCGAAGGCCGCTGCGGATCCTCCAGCATCGCCTGGAGTGTCTGTCCCGCCTCGGGCGACTCCACGCGAGCCAGCGCCGTCACGGCCCGCATCCGCTGCGCATCCGGAACGCTCGTGTCCTCCGCCAGCGCCGCGAGCACGGGCACGACCTCCGGCCCGAACCTGCGCCACGCTGCCTCGGGCGCCGCGGAAGGTTGTGAGAGCAATCCCAGGGCCTCCATGCGCAGCGGTCCGGGAACAGGGGGGGGAGGCACGGGCACGGAAGCCGCGGTCGGGGCCTTCGCGCTGGCGGGAGCCGCTTCGGACACGGGCCCCACGCCCGCGAGCACGGCGAGACCGGCCAGCGCCACCCATCGCGAGGAGGCGTAACGAGACGGGACCGGCGAGGGACGAACACCGCGGGGGCGGGACGGCTGGCTCGGCATGCGGGGCTCCCGGTGGGGAAGGGGAGCCCTGTTATACGACGGCTGCCGGTCCGGACTCGATAACGCTAAGGTCGGTCCACCATGGCCGGACGCGTCTTCTTCTTCCTCCAGCACGCCACGTACGAGCCCGCCTATCAGGCGGCCTCCATGGGCATCACCGCCGCCGCGATGGGCGACGACGTCTACTTCGTCTTCGCCTTCGAGGCCCTGCGCCAGCTGGTCCGCGGCGGCTTCGGCCTGGCGCACAGCGAGCGGGAGCGCACCGAGGCGGCCCGGGCCGAAGGGCTCAATGTCCCCACACCGGCCCGCATGCTGGAGGAAGCCCGAGCCCTGGGCGCGAAGCTCGTGGCCTGCGACACCACGGTGCGCATCTGTGGCCTCTCACCCCAGGAACTGCACGGCACGCTAGACGACGTCATGGGCCTGGCCTCCATCTGGAGGCTGACCGACGGCGCGCGCGTCCTCACGCTCTGAGCGGACACCCGAGCCGATCCCCTCCCTCCGGAAGGAGGCGGATGTCCGACAGGGGAACCGGACTCGCCCTCGCGGATCGCCTGACGTTGCAACTTGGCAGCATTACCTGAATGGAACCTGCCTGCCGCGCGTCGCTGTAGCCTCGGTGGGCGTCCACGCGTTACGCTGGGGGCATTCGCAGTTCGTTGTTCCCCCCGGAAGGAATCCTCAAAGCCTATGCGCGCCAAGTCGACCCCCCTGAGCGCACTGCTGGCCGGCACGCTCGGTGTTGCCGTGATGGCCGGCTGTCAGACCTATGACTTCGAGCCGGTGGATCCGCTCGCGATCGCCCAGACGACCGTGGAGTCGGTGATCACCGCCCGCAGGAGCAAGCCGGACGTGATGCTCCTCGTGGACATCTCCGGCTCCATGACAAAGCCGGTCAACAAGGACCTGGTCGTCAACGGCACGCGCGTGTGTGACTTCCAAGCCGAAGACGGCAAGTTCTACATGTGTGAGGACGACAATCCCTGCGACACCTCGAAGTGCCCCACGCGCTGGTCTGAGCTCCAGGGCGCCATGGGCCCGTTCCTCGCGGAGAGCGGCAAGCTGGTCCGTTTCGGCCTGACGACCTACCCGGAGCCTCCTCCCGTCAAGCCACCGCCGCAGACGACGACCGTGCCCGAACTGTGCGCACCTGCCACCGCCGCCGCTGGCAGTCTGAGCATCCGCGCCAGTGTTCCGTTCGAGCTGGATTCAGACACGGAGCTCCAGGACTATGCGAGCCTGGTTAACGACAAGCTTCAGGGTATCCCCAATGGTGGCGCTGGCCGGCCCCGGGGCGGTACGCCGACGAGCGCGAGCCTGGAGTTCGTAGGCACGCAGCTGCGGGCCAACTCCGAAGATCGCGATCAGATCATCATCCTGCTGACCGACGGTCTTCCCAACTGCAACGACAAGAACGAATACGATGGCAGCAGCGCTGAGTGCCGCTGCACGCTCGATGTTCTGTCGCAGTGCACGACGAAGGGGAGCCCGTATTACCAGCGGGGTTGCCTTGACAAGAACGCCTCCGTGTCGGCGGTGTCGGCGCTCAAGGCGAACATGATCTCCACCATCGTCATCGGCTTCGGCGCTGAGACGTCGGCGGGTGATGGCCCCAGCGTCCTCAACGAGATGGCGCGCGCGGGTGGCTACGCACGTGACTGCAAGGCCAGCGTCGATTGCGGAGCGGGGGACACCTGCGACGTCGCTACCGGCTTGTGCGGCCGCTCCTTCTACCAGGCGGGCAATCGCGAGGAGCTGGCGGCCGCGCTGAAGTCGATCAGCGAGGAGATCCAGCCGGGCGAGCCGTGCTTCACCAAGCTTGAGCCGAGCCAGCTGCCCTCCGATGAAAAGCTCATCGTCGTCTACATCGACGGCGAGCGCACGCTCGCGGGCCCCGACACCTGGTCGCTGGACCTGTCGGTTCCCGAGAAGCCGGGCGTGCGGTTCACGGGCAGCGCCTGCGCGAAGCTGGAGTCGTCGCGTCCGGAGGACCCCGTCAGCGTCGAAGTCCGCGCCATCCGCCAGCTCTAGGCGGCAGGCAGGCGGAGGCGGCTTTACGCGGGCGGAGGCGAGGATTATAGGGTCCTCGCCGGGCCGGTCGCCTCCGCCATGAAAATCACTGTCCTCTCGCGCTCCGCTTCCATCTCGTCCACGCGGCGAATTGTCGAAGCAGGCCGCGCGAGAGGACACCGGGTCCGCGTGCTCAACCCGCTCCGGGTGCAGATGCATCTGGACGGGGGCAGCCAGGCGACCCTGTTCTACGACCGCAAGAAGCTCACGCCCACCGACGTCGTCATCCCGCGTATCGCCCTGTCCATCAGCACCTACGGGCTCGCGGTGGTGAACCAGTTCGGTCTGGCGCGCGTGCCCTTGGTGAACCACGCCCAGGCCATCGCGCAGTCGCGCAACAAGATGCGCGCGCTCCAGCTCCTGTCCGCCCACGGGATCGACATCCCCGCCACGGTGATGGCCCGGGACGCGGCCCACCTGAAGGAGATGGTCGGCCTGGTGGGCGGGGTGCCCGTGCTGGTGAAGCTCCTCCAGGGCCAGGAGAAGCACGGCGTGATGGTCTGCGAAAGCCTCCAGTCGCTGGAGGCCGCGCTCGAGGCGGTGCTCGGTCTGGGGCACAACCTCGTCATGCAGGAGTACGTGCGGAGCACCGGCCAGGACGTGCGCGTGCTCGTGGTGGGCGGTGAGGCCATCGCCGGAGTGCTGCGCAAGCCGCGCCCCGGGCGCCTCTCGCACACGCTGAACCGGGGCGCCCGCCTGGAAGCCCTGCCACTGTCCCCCAGCCATCGCGCCATGGCGGAGAAGGTCGCCCGGCTGGTGGGCCTGGAGGTGGCCGCGGTGGACATCCTGGACGTCCAGGGACACCCCAAGGTCTTCGAAGTGAACAGCTCGCCCGCGCTCCTGGAGATGGAGGCCGCGACGGGCCTGGACCTGGCCACGCCCATCATCCAGCGGGCGGAGGCCCTCGTCGCCGGCGCTGTCCCCGTCTGGACCGCCGCGCTGGAGACGCCCCAGGCCCTGCCCCCGCCGTCGCCGGGGCGCAAGGGCGCCGTGAAGGTGAACGCGCCGCGGAGTTAGAAGAGAAAGCGCTCCCCGCGCGTCCGAAGCCCCGGTATACGAACGCCGCCTTCCTGGAGACACCCATGCCCAGCACCCGCCGCCTCCCGACCCTGGCCCCCCTGCTGCTGACGCTCGTCGGCGCGCCGGTGCTGGCCCAGGACGTGGACCCCGCCACCCTCTACGAAGTCACCACCGAGGGGACGTCGACGCAGGTGAAGGCCGGAGGGCAGGGCTCGTTCGTGCTCGCCATCAAGTCGAAGCCCGGCGCCCACGTCTCCGACGAGGCCCCGCTGAAGCTGGAACTGACGGGCAAGCAGCTGACGCCCGCCCAGAAGACGCTGACCCGTGAACAGTCGGTGGCGAAGAAGGCGGACGGCCAGCAGTTCGTGGATCCCCGCTTCGAGGTCCCCTTCACCGCGGTGTCCGCCGGCAAGGGCACGCTGGACGCGACGCTGACCTTCTTCATCTGCACGGAGAAGATCTGCGCCCGTCAGAAGAAGACCTTCTCGCTGCCCGTGGAGGTCCAGTAGCCCCCATGCGCGAGCGCTCCCCCAAGCCTTCCAGTGGTGAACGCGGCGGCCACGAAGCCCCGCGCTACGTCCATGGCGTCAACCCCGTGCTGGAGGCCCTGCGCGCCCATCCCGACGCGGTGGAGCGCCTCTTCATCGTCGACGGGCAGGTTGGCGCCAAGGCCGCGGGCGAACTGCTCAGCCGCGCGCGTGACGCGGGCGTCCGGGTGGAGAAGGTCGGCCGGGAACGGTTGACCTCCATGGCCGAGGGCGGCGTGCACCAGGGCGTCGTCGCCGAGCTGCGCGGCTTCCAGTACGTCGAACTGGAGGACGTGCTGGAAGTGGCGAAGGCCAAGAAGCAGCCCGCGCTCGTCGTCGTGCTCGACGGCATCCAGGATCCGCACAACCTGGGCGCCATCATCCGCTCGGCCCATGCGCTCGGGGCCCATGGCGTCGTCCTGGCGAAGGACCGCGCCGTACAGGTGACCGGCACGGTGGCCAAGGCCTCCGCGGGCGCCGTCGAGTACTGCCCCATCGCGCGCGTCACCAACATCTCCCGCGCCCTGGAGCAGTTGAAGGAAGCGGGCCTCTGGGTCGCGGCCGCGGACGTGGAAGGCGCCGAGCCTCTGTGGAGCGCCCGTCTGGACGGGCCCCTGGCGCTGGTGGTGGGGGCCGAGGGGGCGGGCGTGAGGGAAGGCGTCCTCAAGCACTGCGACTTCCGCCTCCGGATTCCCATGGGCGGTCAGGTCGGTTCATTGAATGCGTCGGTTTCCGCCGCGATTCTGCTATACGAGGTCGCCCGCCAGCGGGGGCGGCCTTCCCGCTGACGACCCCGGATCAATCTCCTTGACTTGGAGAGTGGGGGCTTTTAAAAGGTCGCGCCGCTCAAGCCGCTGTGAGGGGTTGACGGTCCGCTCGGGATGAGGTAGGGCGGGGCAGTTGCTGGTTGGATGCCGGTGTAGCTCAGTCGGTAGAGCAACTGATTTGTAATCAGTAGGTCGCGGGTTCAAATCCCGCCGCCGGCCAGGTAGGACGGGCCGCGGATAAGGGCCCGGGACGCAACAGGATGGTGTAGAGAGCAGCACGAAGCACGACAAGCGAATATCTGGAGAGATGCCCGAGCGGCCAAAGGGAGCAGACTGTAAATCTGCCGGCTCAACGCCTACGGTGGTTCGAATCCACCTCTCTCCACTCGGCAATGCGGGAATAGCTCAGTTGGTAGAGCGTCAGCCTTCCAAGCTGAATGTCGTGGGTTCGAATCCCATTTCCCGCTCCAACCGTTGTAGTGAATCGCCAAGCCCTGATAGCTCAGTTGGCAGAGCGCATCCTTGGTAAGGATGAGGTCACCAGTTCAATCCTGGTTCAGGGCTCCATTTTTCGAGGAGTGTCATGTCCAAGGAAAAGTTCGATCGCAGCCTGCCCCACGTGAACATCGGAACGATTGGGCACGTGGACCACGGCAAGACGTCGCTGACGGCGGCCATCACGAAGGTGCTGGCCAAGACGGGCGGCGC
>NZ_RAWQ01000115.1:0-33114 GCF_003668965.1 Corallococcus sp. AB030 | reverse complement strand
AGCGCTGAAGGTGCTGGGACAGGGGGGCATGGGGGTGGTGTACGCCGCCTATGACCCCGACCTGGACCGCAAGGTGGCGCTGAAGCTCCTGCGGGTGAAGGGCGGCCACGAGGACCTGGAGCAGGGGCGGGCGCGGCTGTTGCGCGAGGCGCAGGCCATGGCGCGCATCTCCCATCCCAACGTCATCCCCGTCTTCGAGGTGGGGCAGTGGGACCACCAGGTCTACGTGGCGATGGCGCTGGTGGACGGCGGCACGCTGCGCGACTGGACGAAGGCGAAGCCCCGGTCGTGGCAGGAGCTGTTGGACAAGTACCTGGCGGCGGGGCGGGGCCTGGAGGCGGCGCATACGGCGGGGCTGGTGCACCGGGACTTCAAGCCGGCCAACGTGCTGGTGGGCAAGGACGGGCGCGTCTACGTCACGGACTTCGGGCTGGCGCGGCCCATGGGCGAGGCGGAGGACGACGACGAGGACGGCGAGCGCACGCGGCCGGTGGGGGACGACTCGCCGTTGAACTCGCAGCTGACGCAGGCGGGCCTGGTGATGGGCACGCCCGCGTACATGTCCCCGGAGCAGTTCCGGGGTGAGCTGCTGGACTCGCGGTCGGATCAATTCAGCTTCTGCGCGGCGCTGTACCGCGCGCTGTATGGCATCCGCCCGTTCGACCCGGACGAGCTGTCGCGGGTGGCGTCCCAGCTGCGGCCCCAGGGGGGCGCGGATGACGAGCACGGCGTGACGGGCGCCGCGGCGGTGCAGGTGCTGCCGCCGTCGCCCATCCTGGAGCCGCCGCGCGAATCGAAGGTGCCGGCGTGGGTGCGCCGCGCGCTGATGAAGGGACTGTCGCTGGAGCCTCGCGACCGGTTCCGCTCCATGGCGGAGCTGCTGACGGTGCTGGGCCAGCGGGAGCGGCGCGCCCTGCTCCAGCGCCGCGCGGGAGCGGCGGTGGCGGCCACGGTGGTGCTGGGCGTGGCGGGCGGGGTGGCGTGGTCGCGCTCCCAGGTGTGCGAGGGGGCGCCGGCCCTGGTGGCGGAGCGCTGGGGACCGGACGCGCGCGAGAAGGTGATGCAGTCGTTCCTCGCGACGAAGAGCCCGGTGGCGCAGGACATGGCGCGCCGGGTGGGCGTGGTGCTGGACGGCTACGGCGCGGAGTGGGCGAAGCAGCACACGGCGGCGTGCGAGGACACGCGCGTGCGTGAGGTGCAGACGGAAGAGCTGTTGTCCCAGCGCTTCGTGTGCCTGGAGCGGCGGCGCAAGGACCTGGGCGCGCTGGTGGCCACGCTGCAGACGGCGGACGTGGCGCTGGTGGACAAGTCGCTGGACGCGGCGTACGCGCTGCCCTCGCCGGGCGACTGCGCGGACGTGGAGTCGCTGACGGAGCTGCAGCCCCGGCCCGCGGATCCCGCGAAGCGCGCGGAGCTGGATGCGCTGGAGGGGACGTTGGCGGAGGTGAAGGCCCGCGTGGACCTGAGCCGGATGCCCAAGGCGCTGGAGATGGCGAAGGCCGCGGAAGCGCGCGTCATGGCCACGGACTACCTGCCGTTGATGGCGGAGCTGAGGTTCCATCTGGGCTGGGCGCAGGCGGTGCTGGGCGAAAAGGCCGCGGGCGGAGCGGTGCTGGAGCAGGCCGTCTACGACGCGGAGGCCGGCAGGGCGGACCGGCTCGCGGTGTCGGTGATGAACAAGCTGCTTTATGTGGACGGCGAGCAGGAGCAGTTCGTGCTCGCGCAGCGCTGGGGCCGGTTGGGCGAGGCGACGCTCAAGCGCGTGGGTGGCGACGCGGTGCTGGAGAGCGACCTGAAGGTGAACGCGGCCAACCTCGCGCTGATGCAGGATCACCCGGACGACGCGCTGAAGCTGCTGGAGCAGGCGTCGGGGCTCCTGGCGAAGGCGCTGCCGGAGGGGCACCCCAAGCGGGCGCGGGTGGCGTTCACGTTGGGGCGCACGCTGCTGGAGACGGGCAAGAGCGCGCAGGCGGTGACGGTGCTGAAGGACGCGCTTGCCCAGACGGAGAAGGCGGTGGGGCCCGTGCACCTGGACACGGCGCGCCGGCATCAGGCGCTGTCCATGGCGCTGCGCGAACAGCGGGACTTCACCGGGGCGCTGGCGCACGCGCGGGTGTCGGTGTCGCTGCACCGCACGCTCCTGGGGAACGAGAGCGTGAAGCTGGCGGAGGCGCTGGACGAGGAGGGCATGAGCCTGCTCGCGCTCAAGCGCTACCCGGACGCGCTGCGGGACTACGAGGAAGCGCTGAAGGTGAAGGAGGCGAAGCTGGGGGCAGAGGACGAGCTGGTCTACTACTCGCTGGACGGAGTGGGGCAGGCGCAGCTGGGCCTGGGCCGCACGCGCGACGCGATTGCCTCGCTGAAGCAGGCGCTGTCCTTCAAGGACGTGCAGGAGGACTCGCTGGGCGAGTCCGGCTTCGCGCTGGCGCAGGCGCTGTGGACAGAGGGCGAGGAGTCGGAGGCGCGCGACGCGGCGTCACAGGCGCTCGCGCGCTTCAGGTCCGCGGGGCGCACGGCGCAGTCGAAGGAGGTCGAGGCGTGGCTCTCCGCTCGGCCCGCGCCGGTGGTGAAGGCGAAGGCGGTGCCCGTGTCCGCCGGGCGCGGTGGTAAGCGCAGGCGGTAGGCTCGGCTGCTCCGGTGTGGCGCGCTGCTGCCTGCGTCCGCCACATGCGACACGCGTGGGCTGTAGGCCTGACCGCGCCGGTGTGTCTCGGGGCGGTGCCTGTGTCCGCAACAAGCGACACACGGGCGGTAGGCCTGGCCGCTCCGGTGTGGCGCGCTGCTGCCTGCGTCCGTCCCGCGCGCCACGCGCGTGCGTGCTTCAAACCGCCGGAGGGCTCAGCACTCCGGCAGGCCGACGCTGAGGTTCGCGACCTCCAGGACGTTGACCGCGAGGCCGCCGCGCGCGGTCTCCTTGTACTTGTCCTTCATGTCGCGGCCGGTGTCGCGCATCGTCTTGATGACCTTGTCCAGGCTGACGAAGTGCTTCCCGTCGCCAGACAGTGCCATGCGCACCGCGTTGATGGCCTTCACGGATGCCATCGCGTTGCGCTCGATGCAGGGCACCTGCACCAGTCCGCCAATCGGGTCGCAGGTGAGCCCCAGGTTGTGCTCCATGGCGATCTCCGCCGCGTTCTCCACCTGCAACGGCGTGCCGCCCAGCACCTCCGCGAGCCCTCCCGCCGCCATGGAGCACGCGCTGCCCACCTCACCCTGGCAGCCCACCTCCGCGCCGCTGATGGAGGCGTTCTCCTTGTAGAGCGAGCCAATGGCCCCCGCCGTGAGGAGGAAGCGCACCACGCCGTCCGCGTTCGCTCCCGGCACGAAGCGCCAGTAGTAGTGCAGCACCGCCGGGATGATGCCCGCCGCGCCGTTGGTGGGCGCGGTGACGACGCGCCCGCCCGCCGCGTTCTCCTCGTTCACCGCGAGCGCGTACAGGTTCACCCAGTCCAGCACCGTCAACGGATTGGTGAGCCCCGCTTCCGGCCGGCTGATGAGCCGCTGGTACATCGCCGCCGCGCGCCGCTCCACCTTCAACCCGCCGGGAAGGATGCCCCCCGTGGTGTACCCGCGCGTCACGCACGCCTGCATCACCGTCCAGATGCGCAGGAGCCCCGCCCGGATGTCCTCCTCGCTCCGCGACGTCAGTTCGTTGCGCAGCATCACCGTGCTGATGGGCTGCTTCTCCCGCTCGCAGTGCTTGAGCAACTCCTCCGCGGACTTGAAGGGCAGCGGCACCGACGCGCTCTCCGCGCGCAGCGGATCCGCGCCCGTCGCAGCCTGCTCGTCCACCACGAAGCCGCCGCCCACCGAGTAGTAGATGCGGCAGGCCAGCGTCTCCCCGCCCTCGCTGAACGCGGTGAAGCGCATGCCGTTGGGGTGGTAGGGCAGCACCTTGCGCTTGTGCATCACCAGGTGCTCGCCGTCGCGGAAGGGGAGCACCAGCCGCTGGAGCAGCGACACGCGCCCCTCCGTGCGCCAGTGCGCGACGATGGCCGGCACCTTCTCCACGTCCACGTCCTCGGGCGTGTCGCCGCGCAGGCCCAGCAACACCGCCTTGTCGCTGCCGTGTCCCTTGCCCGTCGCGCCCAGCGAGCCGAACAGCTCCACCTTGAGCCGCGTCACGCGCTCCAGGAGCCCCGCGTCCGACAGCCCCACCACGAACGTGCGGGCCGCGCGCATGGGCCCCACCGTGTGCGAGCTGGAGGGTCCAATTCCAATCTTGAAGAGGTCGAAGACGCTGACAGGCATGGCGCTTCCCACCATGCCACGTTCATCGCGCGCCGCCTGTGACACCCCACTCACGACGCGCTGCATGCATCCACTTCAAGTCATGCAGGCTGAAAGACAACACGTCCCGCGTGCGCCCGCTCCTCCGGGCGTAGGGGAAGTTGCCATGCCAAGCATGACGCGAGCGGGCTAACCGGCGGCGGGCTGCGGGCCCGTGGCGGGCTGGGGCGACGAGGCGGGCGTCTTCGGACGGAAGGCGAGCAGGCGCAGGCCGTTGAAGACGACGAGCAGCGTGCTGCCCTCGTGGAGCACCACGGCCTGGCTGATGCGCGTGATGCCCAGCACGGCGGCAACGACGAGCACCGCGCTCACACCCAGCGCGATGACCAGGTTCTGCTTCATCACCGCCGTGGCGCGCTTGGACAGCTCCAGCGCGAAGGGCAGCTTCGCCAGGTCGTCGCTCATCAGCACCACGTCCGCCGTCTCCAGCGCCGCGTCGCTGCCGGCGCCGCCCATGGCCACGCCCACCGCGGCGGCGGCGAGCGCGGGCGCGTCGTTGACGCCGTCGCCCACCATGGCCACCGGGTACGTGCGGCCCAGCTCCTTCACCGCCGTCACCTTGTCCACGGGCATCAGCGGCGCCTTCGCCTCGTCCAGGCCCACCTGCTGCGCGATGGAGCGCGCCACGAGCGCGTTGTCGCCGGAGAGCATCACCGTGCGCTCGATGCCGCCCGCCTTCAGCGCCTGCACCACCTGCCGGGCGCCGCCGCGCAGCGTGTCCGCCACGCCCAGCACGCCCAGGTAGCGGCCCGCGCGGCGCACCACCATCGTCGTCTGGCCCGCCTCCTCCAGCCGCGCCACCTCGGCGGAGACCTCCGCGGGAATCGCCTCGCCCGCGAAGAGGGCCGTGCTGCCCACCTCCACCGCGTCATCGCCCACCTTCGCGCGGATGCCCTGGCCGTGGATGGCCTCCAGGTCGCGGCCCACGGGCACGGCGACGCGAGCCTCGGCGGCGCCGTCCACCACCGCCTTGGCCAGCGGGTGCGCGGACAGCGCCTCCACGCCCGCGGCGGTGCCCAGCAGCTCCTCGCGCGTCACGCCCGGCGCGGCCCACGTGGTGAGCAGCCGGGGGCGGCCCACGGTGAGCGTGCCCGTCTTGTCGAAGGCGATGGCGCGGATGCCGCTCAAGAGCTCCAGGTAGATGCCGCCCTTGATGAGCACGCCGCCGCGCGCGGCCGCCGCCACCGCGGAGAGCACGGCGGACGGCGTGGAGATGGCGAGCGCGCACGGCGACGCGGCCACCAGCAGCCCCACCGCGCGCAGCACCGCTTCCTTCATCGGCGTACCCAGCAGCACCAGCACCACCGGGAACACCACCGCGGACGCCATCACGAGCGGCGCCACGGTGCGCTCCAGCCGCTGGGCGAAGCGCTGCCGCTTGCCCTTCTGCGCCTCGGCCTGCGCCACCATGTCCACCACGCGCGCCAGCACGGACTCCGACGACAGGCGCGTCACCTCCACCTCCAGCGCCGCCTCGCAGTTGATGGTGCCGGAGAACACCTCGTCGCCCGGCTTGCGCGCCACCGGCATGGACTCGCCGGTGATGGCCGCCTGGTCCAGGGAGCTCTTGCCTTCGAGGATGACGCCGTCCAGCGGGACGCGGTCGCCCGGGCGCACGACGATGCGCTCACCGCGCTTCACGTCCGCCACCGGCACCTCCACCACCTCCGAGCCCCGGCGCACGCGCGCCACCTCCGGGCGCAGCTGGCCCAGCGCTTCAATGGAGCGGCGCGCCTTCTCCATGGCCCGGTGCTCCAGCGCGTGGCCCGCGCTGAAGAGGAAGAGCAGGAACGCGCCCTCGAACCAGGCGCCGAGCACCGCCGCGCCCAGCGCCGCCACCACCATCATCGTCTCGATGTCGATTCGCAGCTGCGCGATGGACTGCACCGAGCCGCGGATGGCGAAGAAGCCGCCGCTCGCCATGGACAGCGCCCAGAGCACCGTGGCCACCAGCGGCGGCGCCAGCGCGAAGTGGTCCACCACGAAGCCCGCCGCCAGCAGCACGCCGGACACGACCACCAGGGGCAGCTCCAGCAGCGGCGCAAGTCCGCCACCGTGCGCGTGGTGCGAACAGGCGTGGCCCGCCATGGGCACTTCCAGCCCGTACCCGAGCGCCTTCACCCGGGCCTCCACGTCCGGGAGCTTCAGCTCCGCCTTGTCGTATTCGATGACCAGGCGCTCGCTGGCGTACGCGACGCTGGCGGTGAGCACGCCCTTCATCTTGGAGACAGCGTGCTCGATGACCTGGGCCGCGTCCGCGGAGTCCATCCCGCGCACGAACCAGGTGTGGGGCAGGTAGCGCGCGGCCACCTGCTCTCCTGTCTTCCGAGCCAGCTTCAGCAACTGGGTGACGCTCACCAGCGACGGCTCGTAGTGGATGCACACCTCCGCGTGTCCCGCGTCGCGGCGCAGGTGCACGTCGGTGATGCCGTGCTGCGACTCCAGGGCCGCCTCCAGCCGCGCGAAGCGGCCCTGGTCGTCCGTCTCTCCCGGCAGCGTGCCCTCCAAATCCAACTGGAGCGCCGAGCCGCCTCCTTCCGCCGGACGGTGGTCCGGCGGACGGATGACGCGCTGGGAGTGGGCATGGCCGTGGTGGTCATGCCCGTGGTCGTGGCCATGGGAGCAGGAAGCAGTGTGGACGTGGGTCAAGCCGTCCGCGTCGTCGTGGTCGTGACCGTGGCCTTCATGGCCATGGTCGTGGTTGCACCCCGGGCCGTGGACGTGGCGCTGCACGGCGTTTCCGCCTGCTTGCGCCTCCTTGAGGCCCTTGATGTTCAACGAGCCGAACCGCGCACCGCTCTTCTTCTGCTCCGACATGGCTTGGGTCTTCCTGTCGCCCTAGTGGCGGTGTCCGCGGCGTGAGTGCGAGGGCGCGGCGGCCGGAGGCGTTGCCGCCTGGGGTTTTTCGTCCTCATCCTCGTCGTGGTGGTCCTCGTCCTCGTGCTCCTCGGGGACGGGCTGGTCGAAGCGCTGGCCGGCGACCTCCAGCGTGAAGCGCTTGCACGTCGGGGGAATGTCGAACTCCAGCACCGCGGGCAGGCGGCCCTCGTACGTCTTCAGCACATTGCCCTGCTCGTCGTAGACGGTGCCGCCAGCGGCGACCGTCATGGTCTCGTCCACGAGCACGGCCACGAGCTCCGCCATCTCCTCCATGCGGTCCGCGTGGCGGTGGCACCAGAGGTGTCCCACGCCCGGATAGGTCGTATGGGAGATCTCCTCCATCTGCTCCTCGTCCACGTGCTCGCCCACGCCCATGAAGACGAAGTTGATGCGCGGCAGGCGGCCGGAGGCGATCTCCTTGGCCACCTGCGTGGCGTAGGCCGTCACGTCATGGGCGTCGTTGATCTGCGAGTCCGTGATGATGACCGCCAGGCCTCGCTTGGCGCCTTCGCCCACCTGCTGCTTGATGTGCGCCACGAAGTCGCGCAGCACCGGCAGCATCACCGTGGCCTTGCCGTAGGACTTGGGCCCGGGGAAGCGGTAGCCCTTGGCCTGCGGGCCCGTGAGGTCGCCCACCATTTCCAACTGGGTGCCGTCGCCGCAGGCCCAGTAGGTGACGCGCACCTTGCCGTCCCGGTCCTTGTTGGCCAGGTACTCCAGCATCCACTGCATCTGCGGCTCGACCTGGTTCTTCACCGGGGCGAGCTTCGCCAGGATGCCGCGCGGCCCGTACGCGTTCTCCATGCTCGCGGAGCCGTCCATGTAGAGGGCCACGTCCAGGCCCTCCACGGTGGGGTCGTGCAGCAGCGTCGCGACGACCTTGTTGCCCATCCGGTGGACGTCGGAGAAGGGGCGGTTGATGACTTCGTGGCCGGCCATCAGTGGTGGTCCTCGTCTTCGTCCTCGTCGTGGTGCTCTTCGTCGGGGAGCGGCTGGGTGTAGCGCTGGCCGTTCACCTCCAGCGTGAAGCTCTTGGCCTCCTCCGGCACGTCGAACTCCAGCACCGCGGGCAGGCGGCCCTCGTACGTCTTCAGCACCGTGCCCTTGTCGTCGTAGATGGTGCCGCCGGCGGCGACCGTCATGGTCTCGTCCACCAGCACGGCGACCAGCTCCGCGACCTGGGTGATCTCCTTCGCGATGCGGTGGCACCAGAGGTGGCCCACGCCCGGGAACTCCGCGTGGGCGATGTGCTCCAGCTGCTCCTCGTCGATGTCGTCGCCCACGCCCACCAGCACGAAGTTGATGCGCGGCAGGCGCCCGGAGGCGATCTTCTTCGCCACCTCCGCGGAGAACTTCTCCACCGCTTCGGCGTCGTGGAGGCGGCCGTCGGTGACGATGATGGCGCAGCCGCGCTTGGCGCCCACCTTCACCTGCTCCTCCAGGTACTTCACATAGTCGCGCAGCGCGGGCTCCAGGTACGTGTAGCCGCCCAGCTGCTTCGCGCCGGGGAACTTGTACTGCTTCACGTCGGTGCCCTTGAGCTCACCCACGGGCTCCACCTGGCGGCCGCTGGTGCCACAGGCCCAGTAGGCCACGCGGAGCAGACCGTTGCGGTCCTTGGTGGCCAGATACTCCAGCATCCACCGGACCTGGGGCTCCACGTCGTTGGAGGGCTCCTTCAGCGGCGCGCCGCGCAGCCACTCCAGGAAGGTACGCTGCTGCGTCTTGTAGGCGTACTCCTCGCGCATGCTGCCGGAAGCGTCCATGTAGATGGCCATGTCCAGGCCCTCCACCGTGGGGTCGTGCAGCAGCACCGCGCGCACGCGGTCTCCTTCGCGGTGCAGGTCCGAAAACGGCTCGATCGGCTTCTCGTGTCCCATGGTCTGCCTTTCTGGAGGGTGAAAACGCTATCGCCCGGTGTGCGAGCACCGCAAACGGACGGGGTCAGTCATCGAAGTCGCTCATCCAGTCCGGCTTCTTGCCGGGCGGAGCGGGCGCCTTCTCTTGCTGCTTGGGCGCCGGACGGGCGGGCGCGGCCGGGGCCGGACCGAAGTCCGCCTGCCATGTGGCCGGAGATGAAGGCTTCGCGGGAAGAGGCCGGGGCGCGGGCTTCGGTTGCAGCTGCGTGAGGCGCGGCTTCGCGCCGCCGGGCTTGCCATGCGCGCCGATGAAGTCCTGCATCCAGTCGCTGGAGCGCACGGGCGGCGTGGGCAGGCGCGGCGGGATGGACGCGGGCGGCGTGGGCGCGCGAGGCACCGTGGGGCGCATCACCGGTGTGCCCGGAGAAAGCGTGCCCGCGGACACATGGGCGCGCAGCGTGCGCTCCGTCTCCGTGGGCCAGCCGGGCAGGAGCGGCAGCACGCGGCGCGCGAGCTCCAGGAACTCGGGAGGCGGCGCTTCCCGGGGCACGCGCACGGTCTCGTCCTGGAGCCAGCCGGCGAGCTTCCCCACCAGCCCGCCCTTCGTGGGGCGCGGCGTGGCGATGTCGCCCTTCACCTCGTAGCCGCGCAGCTCCAGGTCCGCGATGGCCATCGCGCGGCTCGGCACGGGCAGCTCCAGCGAGGCGATGGCCTGGGGCCCCTGGTTCGTGTGCGCGTCGTCCTGGAGCTGGGTGAGCACCGCGTGCAGCATGCTCGCGACCTGCGTGCCGTTGGCGGCGTGGTGGGCCTGCAACTCCGCGGGCACCGCCGGGTAGGTGAGGACGAGCCCTCGCCCCTGAGCCAATTGATCCGCGCGGTCACCCGGCAACAGCGCGTGGTAGGCGCGAGGCGCGTCGCGGCTCTCCGCGTCCTTCACGTAGTGGAAGGCGTCCTGCGCGCCATGCGCGAAGCCCGCGAGCACGTCGCCCCGGGTGACGGTGAGCTGCCCGTTCACGCGCGTGACGGCGCTGCCCGGCCACGGGCCCGTGAGCGTGCCGTAGAGGTAGACGGGGTCGTTGAATCCCTCTGTGTTGGAGGGGTGCTCCACTACCTCCGGGGAGAAGAAGAACAGCTCCGTCGCGGCTAGGCGGCGCGGAGGTTTGCCGGAGGCGACCTCGTGGTGCGCGAGCTGCGTCTGCACGGACGCGGGCAGCCGCGCGCGCTCGCTGCCGGGGATGAGCTGGAGCTGGCCCACGACGTCGGTGCAGACGAGCCACTCGGCTTCGCCCAGGTACGCGGGCTCCAGCCGGAAGGCGTCCAGGACGTGGACGACCTCCGAGGCATCGCACGGCACGGGCTCGACCGGGCTGGCGGCGTGGGGAACGAAGTAGCGGGGCGTGCTCACGGAGGCCGCGACAGGCTGGCGCAAGCCGCTGGGGCAATCAAGTGTCGGGGCGGCATCCCCGGGTCCGCGCAACGGCGTGGATTCCATCGTTCGTTCCACGCCCCTTAAGGGAACGGGGCGTGGAGCGAAAGTGGGAGCAGGGCCTCAGGAGGGCTCGATGAAGTTGAGCCGGTAGCCGTCCGGGTCCGTGACGACGATTTCGCGGGTGTACCAGGGCTGCACCGTGGGGCCCTCCACGTGCGCGCCCAGCGCCGCCGCCTTCGCGGCCACCGCGTCCACGCCTTCCGAGCCCGCGCGGAAGCCCACGAGCACGCCCATGCCCTTGCGTCCCTCCAGCTTCAGGTTTGGAGGAGGGCTCACGAGGTACACGTCCGACTCGCCACCCCACTGGAGGCGGAGGATGGGAGGTTCCGACGCGATGCGTTCGAAGCCGAGGCCTTCATAGAAGCTCACGGAGGCCTGCGCATCCGTCACCAGCAGCTTCACGAACGACCGCATTGTCTGGGGCTTGTCCATGGGCGCGGCAGTCTGCCCGGAGCGATGGACGGGCGCCACGCACACGAGGGCCATTATCAGGCCCGGGATGGAAGTGACGTATCGTCGGGCGCGGATCCGGGTGGGACCGGGCCGAAGCGGCAAGGGGACGGTTTCATGGGTGACGTGACACGGACGCGGCAGGGCCCTGGGGCCGTCGCCTATGACGACGTCAACGAGCTCATCGCCACCGCCACCCGGCTGATGCAGAAGGACGCCGCGCCGGACACGCTCACTCCGGACGACCTGCGGCGCATCGGCGAGGAGCTGGACATCCCCGCGCGCTACGTGGACCAGGCGCTGGAGGCGCTGGCCCGCCGCCGCGAGGAGCAGGCCCGCGAGGCCCAGGCCCGTGAGCGTCTGTCGCGTCAGCGCCGCGCGAGGCTCAAGCAGGGCGCGTGGGCGGGAGTGGCGCTCGCGGGCGTGCTGGCCGTGTCGGGGCTCGTCGTTCGCAATGGGCTCACCACCACGCTGGCGGAGGTGGCCCAGAAGCGGTCCCAGGTGCGCAACGTGGTGGAGCGCCGTGAGACCCTGCATGCGCGCTTGGATCAGCTCACGCCCGGTCTGAACCGCGACGCGGAGGTGGCGGGCGCGGACAACCGCGTGGCGGTGGAGCAGCGCCGCTATGACGAGCGCGCCGCTGCGTACAACGCCTCCGCTGCTTCCTTCCCCACGAGCTGGGTGGTCCGCCTGAGCGGGCTGCCCCCTTCGCTGCCGTTGTCCTCGGAGGTGTCCTCATGGTGAAGACCGTCCTCCTGACGTTGCTGTTGCCCTTGCGGGCGCTGGCGGAGGTGCCGTCCATCACGAGGCCGGTGACGGATCCCCAGCACCTCTTGACCGCGTAGCAGACAGAAGTCGTCTCCAAGGCCCTGGTGGACCTGCGCGCCGCGAAGCAGGTGCAGATGGCGGTGCTGCTGGTGGACACCGCGGAGGGCCAGCCCATCGAGGACTACGCGCAGGCCGCCTTCCGCCAGTGGAAGGGCGGTGTGGCGGGACAGAACAATGGCCTGCTGCTCGTCATCGCGCGCGCGGACCGCCGCTCCCGGATGGAGGTGGGCTACGGACTGGAGGCATCGCTGACGGATGGTGAGGCGACGGCCTTGCTGCACGCGCAGGGACCGTACTTGCGCGAGGGCCGGTTCGAACCGGCGCTGCTCGCCATCATCGCGGGCGTGGATGCGCAGGTGTCCGCCGGAGAGTTTTCGGGCGCCAGCGCCACGACACCGCCCTGGACCTCGGCGGAGTCGGCCTGGTTCCTCGTGGCGCTGTTCATCACGGCGTGCGTGATGGCGCGGCTGCTGCTCCAGGTCCAGGCCTCAGGCTTCCGGGGGCGGAGAGGGCTCACGATGGCGGCGCTGCTGGGCGTGCTGCCGGCAGCCGCGCTCGTCTCCGTCGGGTGGTCCGGGCCCAGGTCCCCGCTGTTCATCCTCGTCGCGTATGGCGTGCTGATGGGGGTGTTCTTCTGGGGATGGAGGCTGTTCCAGCGGTACACGACATCGTTTTGGGGACTGGGGCTGCTCTTCGCGCCCCTGTTGATCCTCGCCAACAGCCGGTTGAAGAAGGACCCCCTCCTCGATCTGGCGGACTTCCTCCTCTGGCTGGTGTTCGGCTCCCTCTTCGCGTTTCCCGTGGCCGTGATGGTCGGTGCGCTGGGCATCCTTCTCTTCCGGAGGGTGTGGTACCCGGAAAGTCGCGGCACCTGGGGCGCCTCCGGTTCGGGCGGCGGTACCGCGTCGTCGGACTGGAGCGGCGGCGTCGGGTCTTCGAGCTACGACTCCTCGTCCAGCTACGACTCCTCGTCGTCCTCCAGCAGTGACTCGTCCAGTTCGTCCTCGGACTGGGGCGGCGGCGGCGGCGACTCTGGCGGCGGCGGCGGCAGCGACTCCTGGTAGCCCCTGGCTGCCCGCCTGCCCACCAGCCGGGCGCCATCTTCACGTTGGGTCAACCCAGAACGGCATGGGGAGGCCCGTCGCCTGCCTGGAGGGTGCTCCCTACCTTGGGGGCATGAGGCCTGCGCGCAAGGGACTCCCGGTCTACGTACCGCCCCGGACGGTGTGGTCGGTCGGGGCCCAGGTGGTGTTGCTCGTGTTGCTGGGCACGGCGATGCAGAGCCTGGGGCCCGTGCTCACGCTGCTGGCGGCGGCGCTGCTGCTGGGACTGGCGGCGGAGCCCGTCGTGCGCCGGCTGCAGTCGTGGGGCCTGCGCCGGGGGATGGGCGTGGCGCTCATCGCGCTGACGCTCTTGGGAATCATCGGCCTGCTCATCCTCACGCTGGTGCCGCTGCTCGTGGAGCAGCTCCAGCACCTGGTGGAGGCGGCGCCGGTCTTCCTCACGGAGCTGACCCAGGCCCCCTGGGTGCGGAAGCTGGATGAGCACTTCGGTGTGCTGTCGCATCCGCAGGACGCGTTCAACGTGGAGCCGGGCGTGTTGGCCAGGCCGCTCATCACCGTGCTGTCGTCCACGGTGCAGTTGCTGGGCGCGGGCATCACGGTGCTGGCGCTGGCCGTGTTCGGCCTGCTCTTCGGACACGACCTCTACGCGAGCATCCTGGGCTGGGTGCGCCCGCGCAGCCGTCCCCGTGTGCGCCGCGTGGTGGGCCGGATGCGCGAGGCGGTGGGCAACTACCTCGTCGGCACGCTGCTCATCGTCACGGTGGGCGGCGCCTTCACGGCCGGCATGTCGCTGGCGCTGGGGGTGCCGTACTTCCTGCCGCTCGGCCTGGTGGCGATGGTGTTGGGGCTCATTCCGTACATCGGCAGCGTCATCACCGCGCTGCTGGTGAGTGTGACGACGCTGGCGTCGGTGGGCTCGAAGCGGGCGATCCTCGCGCTGGCGCTGTTCATGATCTACCAACAGTTCGAGTCCCACCTGTTCAGCCCCCTGGTGCAGCGGCGCGCCATCAAGATGAACCCGCTGCTCATCTCACTGGTGGCGCTGGTGGGAGGCTCCGTCGCGGGGCTGCTGGGCGTCATCCTCGCGGTGCCGGCGGCGGCGGCGGGGCAGGTGTTGCTCACGGAGGTGCAGCGCGAGCGTCGCAAGACGTGGAAGCGCGAGAGTCGTCTGGCGGCGGCCCTGCCTTCCGGACTGGGGAACGCGGACGAGGCACTGTTGGCGGGTCCACTTGCTCCACCGCGAAGTGAAGCGCGGCGTGCACCCCCGGCCGACTCCGGGCATCCTGGGACGCCGCACTGAAGCCGCCTTCCCTCCCTAGAGCCCTCCATGACTACCGACGAGAGTGTTTCGGCTTCCCAGAAGCGCGTGGCGGCGGAGCGCGCGGTGGACTTCATCCAGCCGGGCATGGTGGTGGGGCTGGGAACGGGCAGCACGGCCGCGTATGCGGTGCGGCGGCTGGGCGCGCTGCTCTCCGCCGGGACGTTGAAGGACGTGGTGGGCGTCCCCACGTCGCGCGCGACGGAGGCCCTGGCCGCGTCGCTGGGCGTGCCGCTCACCACGCTGGACGTGCACCCGGTGGTGGACCTCACCATCGACGGCGCGGACGAGGTGGCCCCGGACCTGTCGCTCATCAAGGGCGGCGGTGGGGCGCTCCTGCGAGAGAAGGTGGTGGCGCAGGCGAGCCGCCGAGAAATCATCGTGGTGGACGCGGCCAAGCTGTCTCCCCGGCTGGGCACGAAGTGGCCGGTGCCGGTGGAGGTGCTGCCCTTCGGTTGGCGCTCGCAGGCGCTGTTCCTGGAGTCGCTGGGCGCGCGCGTGGTGGTGCGGCTCGCGCTGGACGGGGCGCCGTACCACACGGATCAGGGCAACGTGGTGTTGGACTGTGACTTCGGTCCCATTGGCGACCCGGCGGCGCTGGCCGCGAAGCTGGAGTCTCGCGCCGGGGTGATGGCGCACGGCCTGTTCCTGAACCTGACCACCGACCTGTTGGTGGCCGGGCCGGAGGGCATCACCCACCGCGTCCGGGGCGCGTGAGGCGCAGGGCATCCTCGGCGGTGTCCACGTCCTCCTCGCCGCCGGGCAGTGGAACCTCCACGACGCGCGAAGGATCGCGAGCGATGAGCCCGCGTGCCCCGCCCGTGGGAGGTAGGGCCTCCAGCTCGGGGAAGAGGGCGCGGGAGAAGAGGGCGGGGACGCCCCGGGTGCCCGCGTAGGTGGACGCGACGATGGGCGCGCGCGTGCGTTCGAAGGTGGCGATGAGCGACCGCAGGTGGGGTGCGTCCACGCGGAGTTGGTCGCAGAGCATCAGGAGGGCGCCGTCCACGCCCGGGGGAAGCGCCCGCAGGCCGGCGTGCAGTGACGAGCCCTGACCCAGCGCCCAGTCCGGGTTGTCCACGCACCGCACGGCAAGCCCGTCCAGCTCCGCTGCGACGTCGTCACGCCGCGCGCCGAGCACCACGGTCACCACCGGGCTCGCGGCCAGGGCCAGCTCCGCCGCGCGACGTACCAGTGACACGCCTTCGTGGCGCAAGAGCTGCTTGGGTTGTCCCAGCCGCGAAGAACCACCGGCTGCGAGCAGCACGATGGCGACGGTCATGCACGCCTCCGCGCGCGGGCGAGCTCATGCGCTGTGCGCGTTCCGAGCAGCCCGCCGTCCAATGGCTTGGGCTGTCCCAGCCGCGAAGAACCTCGCGCGGACGAGCGGACCGGCGCGTGCGCCGTGCGCGTTCCGAGCAGCCCGCCGTCCAATGGCTTGGGCTGTCCCAGCCGCGAAGAACCTCGCGCGGACGAGCGGACCGGCGCGTGCGCCGTGCGTGCTCCGAGCCCGTCGGTTGCGTGCGTCTCGCTGATGCGGTCCCTCACGCCGACCTGCGCTCCGGCGCGATGGCCTCCGCGTGGATGGGCGCCTGCCGTTCGCGCAGCCGTCCCCCGTCGCGCCCGGCCAGCACCGCCTGCACCTCCGCGATGATGGACAGGGCAATCTCGTCCGCGCCCTCCGCGCCCAGGTCCAGTCCCATGGGCGCGTGCAGCTTCTCCACCTGTTCGGCGGTGGGCGTGCGCGCCAACTCCCGCAGGATGCGCTCCGTCCGGGCGCGAGGCCCGAGCACTCCCAGGTAACGCACCGGCAGCGGCACCAGCCGCTCCAGCAGCTCCCGGTCCTGCGGCAGGCTGTGCGTCATCACCAGCACCACGCTGCGCGCGGACAGCGGCACCTTCTCCAGCACCTCGCTGGCCCGCGACGCGACATGCGCCTGGGCCCCAGGGAACCTGCGGCGCAGCAGCTCCACGGGCCGGTCCGCCACCACCGTGAGGTGCCACCCGAGCCCCTGCGCGCGCGACACCACGGGCGCGACGTCGAAGCCGCTGCCGAACACCACCACCGGCGGCGCTGGCTCCACCACCTCCACCAGCACCTCCGCGCCCCCGCACGCGCCGCTCCAGGGCACGCCGCGCACCAACGCCTCCGTCGCCGCCGCGCGCACCGGATCGAGCAGCGCGCCCTGGAGGTTTCCCTCCGACACTCCGTCCTCGCGCAACATCAGCCGCGAACCCACCGCGTCCTCGGGGCCCCGGTACACGGTGGCCACCACCGCGCGCAGCGACTGCTTGCGCGCCTCGGCCGCGAAGCCGAGCGCGTCACCCGGGCCGGGCTCCCAGCGCTCCAGCAGGATGTCCACCACGCCGTTGCACCCGAGCGCGAACGACAGGCCGCCCTCGTCCTCCGCGGCGTCGCCCGTGGTGTCGTAGCGCAGCACACGCGGCCCGTCCGACGTCCAGAAGAAGGCCTTGCGCACGAGGTCTCCCTCCAGACACCCGCCGCTCACCCCGCCCGCGAGCCAGCCGTCCGCGCCCATCAACATGCGGGCCCCCGGACGCCGATACGACGAACCGGACACCGCCACCACAGTCGCCAACACCACCGGACCGGAGGCGCGACCGCATGCCCGCAGCAGGTCATCGAGTTCCTTCATCGCCCACCTATCTAACCACCCACGCCCCATGCCCGGGCCGATTCCGCCCCGGACGGATGGGCACCGTCCGACGTCCGATTCATGCCCGGCGCACGCAGGGCAACCCTCCGGCCGACCGCCCGTCCCCTACGTGACGCTGGCGGACAAGGCCTCCCGCCACGAACTTGAGCGGAGGACTTTTGATGGAGGCTCGGTGGAATCCAAAGCGCGACGGCATGACGCCCGACATCGCTTCCCCTTTGCTCATGGCACCCCGCGGGCCTGGCGCCCCAGCAAGGGGAGGGCGGCATGAAGATGCCCGAAGTGCTGGAACACCTGCCCGCCGTTGGACACCTGCTCGGACGCAAGCCGAGCGGGCAGGAGGACGTTTTGCCGAAGCGTGACCCCACCCTGACCCTGCCGGACTTCCAGGCCGTGCCGCTGCCCTCGAGCGAGCGCCGGCTGGGAGACGGCCGCACCTTCATCGTGCACCACCCCGCGCCACGCGCGCCCCGGGGACCGGGCCTCACGGTGATGAGCTACAACATCCTCATGGGCGGCGAGCGTCAGGAGGCGCTGCTGGAGTACTTCACCCAACTGGAGGCCCAGGACCGCATGCCGGACGTCATCGGCCTGCAGGAGGCGGGCGTGCCCATGTCGGTGCTGCTCGCGTCCCGCTTCGGCTTCCACCTGGCGTACCAGGGCAGCGACGGCGACGACGGCACCCGGCTGGTGAACGGCAAGGCCTGGCTCAGCCGCCACCCCATCGTGGACGCCGCGCACTTCACCTACGTCCTCACCGACGCCGAGCGCAATGAAGCCATCGCGCGCCAGGGCTACGCGGGAGAGCTGGTGGAGGACCGGGGCGTGCTGTGGCTGAAGCTCCACGTGGAGGGCCGCCCGCTCTACCTCTACAACCTGCACCACGCGCTGGGGGACTCGGCCATCAACGCCCTCAACCTGCGCCAGCTCAACTCGCTCCTGAGCCGCCGCGAGGGCGTCCCCGCCGTCGTGCTGGGCGACTTCAACGCCAACACCGCCATCAAGCGAGGCGGCTCCTGGCTGGTGGCGCACCTGCTGCACCCGAAGCAGGACAACGACACGGACACCATCGAGGAGTTCCGTCAGCGCTACGGCGACGACATGCACAACGTCACGGTGGGCGACCGCGGCGTGGGCAACATCGCGGACCCGCGCCTGCGCCATGAGCTGCACACGCTGGAGCAGGACCTTCCGGAGACAGTGTGCCACGCGACGACGGTGCGCGTGCGGCTGGCGGACCACTCGCTGACGACGCCTCATCACGCCCGTCAGGAGCTGAGCTCCGGCCAGATTCCCAAGCACAGCCCCGCGTGGTGGCGCCTGCAGGACATCGCGGATTGCGCCACGCTCACCTCGCACCCGGACAGCCACGGCGTGGTGCACGCCACCGGCAAGCGCTTCGACAACTTCTACGCGACGCGCTCCCTGGTCCCGGTCCTCTTCGAGGTGGACCGCTCCACCGAGTCCTCGGACCACCAGCCGGTGGTGGCCCACTACCGCTTCGGCGACGGACAGGTGAAGTCCCCGCCGCACCACTGACGTCCTGCCCCCGCTACGCGGCGAGGGCCGCGGAGCGGTGGCGCGCGAAGAGGTCCTTCACGTAGCGGCGCAGCAGGGCCGCGTCGATGTCCGGGCACTGGATGTCCGTGCCCGCCAGCGCGGCGCGGGTGTGGTCCGTGCGCACGCGCGGCGTGCGGTGGTGCAGCTCCAGCACCGTGCGGGTGCCGTGGTAGACCTTCTCCCGCAGGAACGCGACCAGCGGGAAGAGGGCGTTGTCCGGCCCCACCCGTCCCAGCTCGCGCAGCCACACCGCTGGCGCCACGCGGCGCACCGGGTGTCCGTGCACGCCCAGCATGTCGAAGAGGGCGTTGTGGCTCGGCTCCTGTTCGCGCTCCGGCGCCAGGTTGTACGTGCCGCCCGGGGCCTGGGTGAGCACCAGGTGCGCGGTGGCGCTGGCCACGTAGTCCACCGGCACCGGCAGCCAGTACTTGTCCGGCAGGTCCGGCGACATGCCCAGCTGCGCGTTGCCCACCAGCAGCCGGCACAGCATGTCGTCCGCGTTGCCGATGCCCGTGCGGCTGTGGCCCTGGATGAAGCCCGGCCGGTAGATGCTGACCGGCAGGCCGCTGTCGCGCGCATCCACGGCGATCCGCTCCGCGACCCACTTGGCCCGCGTGTAGCCGTTCTCGTAGGACATCAAGTCCAACGAGCGCTCCAGCGCGAAGTCCTCGTCCACCTCCTCCAGGCCCAGCAGCGTGCCCACCGCGCCGTGGACGCTGAGCGAGGACACGTGGTGCAGGGGCTTCGTGCGGCCGTGCGCGCAGAAGGCCAGCACCTGCTGCGTGCCGGCGACGTTGGGCCGCCCCGCGTCCGCGTACGGCAGGATGTAGCTGATGCTCGCGGCCGAGTGCACCACCGCGTCGCACTGGAGCGCCAGGTCGTCATGCACGGACGCTTCCAGCCCCAGCCGCGTCCGGGTGATGTCGCCCGCCACCGCCTGGATGCGCCCGTCGCGCCAGGGCAGGTGCACGCCGTACTTGCGAGCGGTGGCACGAAGCCGCGCGCCCGCCTCCGCGTCGTCGCGCGCCCGCACCAGGCAGTGGATGCGCTCCACGCGGGGCGCCAGCGCGGCCAGCAGGTGGATGCCCAGGAACCCCGTCGCCCCCGTGAGCAGGAGCGTGCGCGGCGGCTGCTTGACGAGCGCGGGGGCCGTGAGCCGGGGCAGGGCGGCGGACCGCGCGTCGGTCAGCAGCGTGGCGCGCACGCCCTGGGGGCCCGCTTCGGCCGGGGCCGCGCCGGCCTCGCAGAAGGGCAGGAGCAGCTGGGGCGTGGGGTGCGAGTAAACGCGGCGCGACGGCAGCGACACGCCGAAGTCCTCCTCCACCTGGGCCAGCACGTGCGCCACGCCCAGGGAGTCACCGCCCGCCTGGAAGAAGTGCGTGTTCGCCGTGACCGTGCCCGGGGCCGAGCCCAGGCCTCGCTCGAAGGCGCGGCACAGCCGGTCAATCGGAGTGGCGGGCGTCGAGGGCGCGGTGGGCTGCGCGGCGCGGGAGTCGGACGCGGTGGCGCCCACCCAGTCCGCCGGGGGCGGCAGGGCCCCCCGGTCCACCTTGCCCAGGTGGGGCATGAGCGGCAGGCGCGGCAGCTCCACGAAGCGGTGCGGCACCATGTAGTCCGGCAGCACGACGCCCAGGTGCGCGCGCAGCGCCTCCAGCGACACCGTGTGGCCCTCCTGCACGCTGTGGTACGCGACCAGCAGGCCCGACGTCTGGCCCTGCGCGTCCGTGTGCTCGAAGACCGTCACCGCCGCCTGCGCGACGCCCGGGTACGCGTACAGCGCCTGCTCGATGGCCTCCAACTCGATGCGGAAGCCGCGCAGCTTCACCTGCTGATCCATCCGGCCCAGGAACACGAGCGCCCCATCCGCGCGGCGCACGGCCTCGTCACCGGTGCGGTACCACCGGGCGCCCTGGGCGTCCGTGGGGAAGCGCTCCCGCGTGCGCTCGGGCTGGTTGCGGTAGCCCTCCGCCACGCCCTCGCCGCCAATCCACACCTCGCCCGTCGCGCCCACCGCGACGTCCTGTCCGTCCGTCCCCACCACGCGCAGGTGCACGCCCGGCAGCGCCTGTCCGATGGGCACGGGCGACTCGCCGCCCTTCACCCGGTACGCGGTCGCGCAGACCGTCCCCTCCGTGGGGCCATAGGCGTTGAAGACGCGGCGGCCAGACGCATGCCACCGCTCCGCGAGCGGCGCCGGGCAGCGCTCGCCCGCCATCACCACGCACGCCACGTCCGGCAGCGTGTCCACGTGCGGCCCCAGCTGCCCCAGCACGGACGGCGGCAGGCACAGGTGCGTCACGCGCTGCTGGCGCAGGTACTCCGCCATGCGCCGGCCGGGCAGCAGGTCCTCGCGCGTGCCCTGCACCACGGCGCCGCCCGCGAACAGCGTGGGGAACACCTCCCACACGGACGCGTCGAAGTTGATGCTGGCGAACTGGAGGTGCCGCGTGTCCGGCCCCAGGCCCAACAGTGGCCCCACGCCGTGCACCAGGTTCACGAGCCCCCGGAACGTGCACACCACGCCCTTGGGCTCACCCGTGCTGCCAGAGGTGTAGATGAGGTACGCGGGCCGGTCCGGCGGAGCGTCGATGATGTCCGGGACGTCGATGCCCTCCGCGCCGTCCACCGCCGCCGCATCCGCCTCCAGGAAGGGCAGGGGAGCCCCCAACCACGTCTCCAGGAGCCCCACGGAGACGCGGTGCATGCGCTGCGTGACGACGCCGCGCAGGCCCGCGTCGCGCAGGATGCGCAGGAGCCGCTCGTCGGGGAGGAAGGGATCCAACGGCACGTAGGCCGCGCCCGCCATCCAGATGCCCAGGATGGCCGGGATGACCTCCGGCCCCGGTACCACCATCAACCCCACGCGGTCTCCCGGCCGCACGTTCCACTCGGTCCGCAGCCGCCGCGCCACCCGGGCCGCCCGGCGCAACAGCTCCGGCTGCTTCAGCACCGTGGAGCCGAAGGCGATCTCCGCGGTCGGGGGAAGACGCAGCGTGGACGGAAGGGCCATGGTGCATTCCTTGGATGTGGTGACTCGCGCGCGGGTGCTTCGCGTTTGAAAAGTCTAAAGACTGGCAGCGTTCGCGCAATACGTAGGAACCGCGCGGTGATACACGCGGAGTCTTGATTGCAACACACACGCTCGGGTCATCCATGCCCCCGTCTCCGTCAGGGGACTCCCGCACGCGGTGTATGTCATTCCCGTCTGGATATATCTTTGGAACACCGCGGGCGCGTACCTCCACGCCAGGGTGACGATGTCTGTCTTTTTCCCGTGGGGGTGTGCCGCCGCCGCGCGCGAGCCCCCGGCGGGTGGGTGCAACCTGATTCGTCGGGGTGGGTCCGCACCCCCTGTCGCGCTGGATGATTCAAGGGGGCTGGGCTGTAGTGGAGGACCGGATGCCTTCGCTACGACACGCCTTCCTGCTCAACGCCGTCCGCGAGCTTGGCCGCTCGGTGCCGGACATCGCCCACTCGCGCGCCTCCTGGGACGCGTGCCTGGAGCGGATCCGCGAGGTGTGCATCACGACGCTGGGCATGGAGTACGACACGCTCGCCCGCTTCGACGCGCGCTCCGTCGTCGGGCTCTTCGCCCACCCGGAGCAGGCGCGCATCCTCGCCCGGCTGGTGGATGAGCGGGCCCGACTGTGCGAGGCCCACGGGCGCTACGCGGACGCGCTGGCGGACAGCGTCTTCGCGGGCCAGCTCCTCATGTGCTCGCGCGCCCGCTTCGGTCTGCCCCGGGATGCCCGCGCCGCGGACGTCCTGGAGCGCGAGGCAGGGACTCCCACGCCCCTGCCCCTGCCAGAAGAGTGACGTCGAGTGACGTCAGCCGGCCTTCACCTTCAGCACGACCTTGCCCACGGCCTGACGCGACTCCAGCTCGCGCAGCGCCTGCGCGCCGTCCTCGAAGGAGAAGACGCGGCCCACCACCGGATTGACGAAGCCCTTCGCCGCGAGCGCCTCCAGGTCCCTGGCGATCTCGCCCGGCAGCTCCGGCGCCTGCATCAGGAATGCGCCCCACGCCACGCCCACCACGGAGACGTTGCGCAGGAGCAGCCGGTTCACCGTGACGGAGGGAATCTGGCCGCTGGCGAAGCCCACCACCAGGAGCCGCCCCTCTGGCGCCAGCACCTTGAGGCTCTTCTCGAAGACGTCGCCGCCCACGGGGTCCAGCACCACGTCCGCGCCCCGGCCGTCCGTGGCCTCGCGCACGCCAGCCTGGAACTCCTTCAATAGAAGGACGACGTCCGCGCCCGCGCGCGTCGCCACCTCCTTCTTGCGCTCGTCGCTCACCACCGCCAGCACGCGCGCCCCGGCGCCCTTCGCCACCTGCACGGCCGCGGTGCCCACGCCGCCCGCAGCGCCGTGCACCACCACCGTCTCTCCCTGGCGCAGCTGCCCGCGCCGGTGCAGCGCGAAGTGCGCCGTGTGGTAGTTCATCACCACGCCCGCCGCCTGCTCGAAGCTCCACGCTTCCGGAATGGGGAAGGCCAGCTCCGGCGCCACCACGCAGGCCTCCGCGAAGCCGCCCAGGGTGAAGGAGAAGCCCATCACCCTGTCGCCGGGCTTCACCCGTGCCCCCGCCGGCGCGGCGCGCACCACGCCCGCCACCTCCACTCCCGGCACGAAGGGCACCTCCGGCTTCATCTGGTACTGGCCGCGGGTGAGCAGCAGATCCGGGAAGCTCACCCCGGCCGCCACCACATCAATGAGGACCCCGTCCCCCGCCTCCGGCTCCGGGACCTCCACCATCGCCAGGCCCTCGGGTCCCTCCAGCCGCTGAAGCTGCAACGCGCGCATGTGTGTCGCCTCCTTGAGTGCGGGACGCTAGCCCGCCTGCCCCGCCCCAAAGCCCTCCTGGATGTCAACGGTGATGAAGGACCCACCCGGGTCGGGAATAAATGAGACGGCAATTTCTCCCCGGCGTTCACTCATTGCACGCATCCGCCGACAGACGCTTCAACCACGAAGTAACCGCCTTGCTGGTTTGAAGCTTCAACCCCGTTTTCGCCGGGCTGCGTGAGTTCCTCCGTCATTTCAAGCAGTTGCGAGATACTCTCGAAGTTTGAGAAGAGATGTAAAAGTAGAAATCTCGCCTGTACTTGAAATACGCGCCTCTCCTGTGGCACAGTGTTTCCTAATCTTTCCCCTTAGGAGGATTACATGTACGAGAAGCGAGTACGCGGCGCCCTGGGTGCCGCAGCCCTGTCCCTGATGGTTGGCGCTTGCACCGATGGCGCTCCTGCGGCGAACACCGAGGACGCCAACATCCAGAAGGCTTCCGCCAATCTGTCGGCGGGCCAGAAGGTCATCGCGGCGGACTCCGACGCGGTCCCCACCTTCCTCACCGGTTCCTTCGGTTCCGTCCCCGCTCCCTCGGCCATCCAGGGCATCGCGGCCCAGCAGCAGCTGGCGCCGGTGCTCGCGGGCGTGGCGCCGCTGTTCCACCTGAACCCGAACGACCTGTTCCTGAAGCGGGCCTACGTCGGCTTCGACGGTGACACCCACTACCGTTACGGCGTGACCCAGAACGGCATCCTGGTTCAGGACGCCGAGGTTCGCCTGCACGCGCGCAACGGCTCCGTGTTCGCGGTGAACACCAACGCCCGTGGCGACCTGCAGGGCGAGCTGAAGGCCACCATCGCGTCCGACGCGGCCATCTCGGCGGCGGTCGGTGATCGCGGTTCCCCGGAGCGCGCGGCCGCCAACGGCGAGCCCCAGCTCGTGTACCGCCGCTCGGGCAACGAGCTCATCCTCGCGTACGAAATTCGCGTCGTGGGCGAGCTGAAGGACACCACCCCGGTGGATGACTCCGTGTACGTGAACGCCAAGACGGGCGACGTCTTCGAGCGCGTTCCGCACATCCACTCGGCGAAGAACCGCCAGGTCAACGACATGCAGCACAAGACGAACGTCCCCACGGGCGGCGTTCGGGCTCGGTGGGAGGGTGATGCGGCCCACGCCGACGTGGTGGTGAACAACAACTACAACCACCTGGGCACGGTCTACGACTGCTACCAGAGCCTGTTCGGCCGCGACTCCATCAACAACGCGGGCGCGACGCTGAAGAGCTTCGTCCACTACAGCAACAACTACGTCAACGCCTACTGGGACGGCACCCAGATGGTGTACGGCGATGGCGACGGCGTGAACGCCTCCAACCTGGCGAACTCGCTGGACGTGACCGCGCACGAGCTGACGCACGCGGTGACGGAGAACGAGTCCAACCTCACCTACTCCGGTGAGTCCGGCGGCCTGAACGAGTCCCTCTCGGACATCTTCGGCGCGGTGTGCGAGTGGTACGGCAAGGGCAAGGTCATCGACGACGGCACCTGGATCGTCGGCGACGACGTCTGGACCCCGAGCATCCCGGGTGACGGCCTGCGCTACATGAAGAACCCCACGCAGGACGGGGACTCGCTCGACTACTACCCGGACTACGGCTCGGGCGTGGACGTGCACTACAGCTCGGGTATCTCCAACCTGGCGTTCTACCTGATGTCCGAGGGTGGCACGCACCCGCGCGCCAAGACGACCCAGGTCGTCACCGGCATCGGCTTCGAGAAGGCCGCTCGCGTCTTCTACAAGATCAACGCCGACCTGCTGGTTGCGTCCTCGAACTTCGAGGCGGCGAAGACCGCTTCCGAGCAGGCCGCGACGCAGCTGGGCTTCACCGCGGCGGAGATCGCCTCGGTGGGCAACGCCTGGAAGGCCGTGGGCGTGGGCGTGCCCGTGCCTCCTCCGGTGACCACGCCGATCGAGAAGGGCGTGCCCGTGACGGGCATCAACGGCACCTCCGGCAGCAAGGTGTACTACTCGGTGACCATCCCCGAGGGCGCCACGGACGTGACCTTCACCATGTCCGGTGGCACGGGTGACGCGGACCTCTACGTCCGCAAGACCAACGCCCCGACGGACTCCCTGTACGACTGCCGTCCGTACAAGTCCGGCAACGCGGAGACCTGCACCTTCGCCACCTCCGGCGCCAAGGGCATCTGGTACGTGATGATCAAGGGCTTCACCTCCTACACGGGCACCAGCCTGTCCGTGACCTGGAAGGGTGGCTTCGAGGACATCGGCAACGAGACCCGCATCGAGGGCCTCTCCGGCGTGCCGGGCTCCACCCGCACCTTCATCATCGACGTGCCTGAGTTCAAGAAGGACTCCGGCATCAACACGCTGTCCATCGCGCTGGGTGAGGGCGAGGGCAACGCCGACGTCTACGTGCAGGCCGCCGCCGCCCCGACGTTCACGTCCTACCTGGGCCGTGGCGTGAGGGAGAGCGCGACGGAGAGCGTCATCCTGCGCAACATCCCGGCGGGCAAGTACTACATCACGGTCGTCGGTGTGCCGAGCCTGGTCGACACCGAGGTTGACGGCTACATCAACACCGTGTTCGCGGCCTCCTACAAGGTCAAGTAGTGCCTGAAGGTGTGGGGCGCGGCGAAGGTGCCGCGCTCCGCTCCTGAGACCCCGGGCTCCCGCCTCCTCGCGGGACCCGGGGTTCTTTTTTTGTCCCGCTTCAGTTCACCGCGTGCGCCGCGGTGGGGCCCAGGCGCATGGGCTGGGCGCGGCCGTAGGTGAGCGAGCGCCACAGCCACTCCACCGGGCCGAAGCGGAAGCGCGCCAGCCACCAGTGGCTGAAGGCCACCTGTCCCGCGAACAGCAGCAGGCTGAAGACCACCGTGAGCGACGGCGGCGTGCGGCCCACCAGGCCCAGGCCCCAGCCGTCATACAGCGTGATGCTGAGCACGGACTGCATGAGGTAGAGCGTCAGCGCCATGCGGCCCGCGGGGGTGAAGACGCCCAGCACCTTGCGCCAGCGCTCCTTCTGGAAGAGCAGCGCGAAGGCCGCCGCGAAGCCCACGCCCAGGAAGAGGATGCCCACGTCCTTGGGGATGCGCATCCACACCAGCCACCCCGGCAGGCTCGTCACGCCCCGGTACGTGAGGTTGAGCGCCAGGACGACGAGCCCGATGACGCTGCCCACCCCCAGTCCCCAGGCGGCCAGCTTCCGCAGCAGCGGACGGTGGCGCTCCACGTCCTGCAGCAGCCCCCGGCGCCCGGCCCACAGGCCCAGCAGGAAGCGGCCCAGGATGATGGACAGCAGCACCGGGCGGTTGGGGTTGGGGATGCTGGCCCAGCCGTAGGCCGCGTTGGCCTGCTGGCTGGTCACCACCGAGTCGCTGGAGAGGCCCGCGAAGAAGGCCGCGCGGCGCTCCGCGTCCTCCTCCCGCGTGGCCTTCTGGGCGCGCTCCGTCGCCGCCGCGCCGTCCAGCATCACCGGGAGCACCCGCTGCCCGATGGAGAAGACGGTGGGCACCACGAACAGGAACAGCGCCGCCCAGACGAGCACCGTCTTTTCGGAGCACTGGCGGAACGACAGAAGCAGGAAGCCCACCAACGCGTAGGTGGTGAGGATGTCGCCCAGCCAGATGGCGAACATGTGGACCAGCCCGATGCCCAGGAGCACGAGCAGGCGGCGCCGGTACACCGGCACGATGGAGGTGCCCCGCCCTTCCGCGCGCGTCATCTGCAGCGCGAAGCCCAGGCCGAAGAGGAGGGTGAAGAGGGTGACGAACTTCTGCTCGATGAGCAGCGCGAAGAGCGAATTGACCGTGAGCTCCAGCGGCGACGCGGCCAGCGCCAGGGCCTGCTCTTTCGGCAGGAACAGCCGACCGTTGAACCAGTTCAGGCTGTTGGAGATGAAGACGCCCAGGAGCGCGAAGCCGCGCAGGGCGTCCAGGGCGTGGACGCGCTGCGCGCTTTCAATGGGACCGGCGGAAGGGGACTCGGACATGCCGGGCACTACATGCTGGCGCCCTCGGCAGCGTCAAATCACGCGCCCGCCCTGATACAGCGATACATCTCAGTGCGCCGCGCGCGCCTCACCGGCGGGGGCCAGGCGCATGGGCTGGAGGCGGCCGTAGGTGAGTGAGCGCCACAGCCACTCCACCGGCCCGAAGCGGAAGCGCGCCAGCCACCAGTGACTGAAGGCGACCTGCGCCGCGAAGACGCCCAGGCACATGAGCACCGTGCGCGACGGCGGCGTGTGGCCCACCAGCCCCAGGCCCCAGCCGTCATACAGCGCGATGCTGATCACCGACTGCGTGAGGTAGAGCGTCAGCGCCATGCGGCCCGCGGGCGTGAGTACGCCCAGCACCTTGCGCCAGCGCTCCTTCTGGAAGAGCAGCGCGAAGGCCGCCGCGTACCCGCAGCCCATGAACAGGTAGCCCACCTCCCGCAGGGTGCGCATGCCCACCATCCACGGCGGCTGGCTGGTCTGTCCCCAGGGGCCGCCCGGGGTGCCCCGGCTCCTGAGATAGAGCACCAACGACAGGGTGGCGACGGCGCTGCCCACGCCCAGCCCCCAGGACATCACCCGCACGAGCAGCTTGCGGTGGCGCTCCACGTCCTCCAGCAGCTTCTGGCGTCCGGTCCACAGGCCCAGCAGGAAGCGGCCCAGGATGATGCACAGCCAGATGGGACGCCCCGGGTTGGGCAGGTTCTGCCAGGCGAAGAGGGCGTTGGCCTTCTGCGACGTCAGCACGGACTCGCTGGACAGGCCGGTGAGGAACGCCGTGCGGTGCGCGGCCTCCAGGTCGCGCGTGGCCTTGGCGGCGGCTTCCGCGGCCTCCTTGCCGTGCAGCAGCTCCGGGCCAAAGCGCTGCGCGATGGACAGGGTGAGGGGCAGGACGACGAAGAGCACCGCCACCCAGGTGAGCACCGTCCTGTCCGAGCGCTGGCGGAACAACAGCAGGACGAAGCCCACCAGCGCGTAGGTGCTGAGGATGTCACCCACCCAGAGGGCGAACATGTGGACCAGGCCGATGCCCAGGAGCACGAGCAGGCGGCGCCGGTACACCGGCACGATGGAGGTGCCCCGCCCTTCCGCGCGCGTCATCTGCAGCGCGAAGCCCATTCCGAAGAGGAGGGAGAAGAGGGTGACGAACTTCTGGTCCACGAAGAAGGCGTAGAGCTGGCGGACCACCGCTTCCAGCATGGGCGCGGCCAGCGCCTGTGCCTGTTCGTTCGGCAGCAGCGACCGGCCGCTGAACCAGCTCAGGCTGTTGGAGACGAAGACGCCCAGGAGCGCGAAGCCGCGCAGGGCGTCCAGCAGGTGCACGCGCTCGGAGAGCTCGACGGGGCCAGCGGAAGAGGGCTCGGGCATGGCGTGCAACTACACGCCCGGGACTCCGCACCGTCAAACACGTTGGGTGTGGCGCGGCCCGCGTCGAGTGGTGACTCGCGACGTCACGGCGGCGGGGCGGGCTTCTGAGGACCGGGAAGGACTTCACGCAAGCAGCGCTCCAGGCCGCCCCGGTGACGCCATTGCATGGGGTAGCCCAGGGAGACCTCCTCGAAGCGCACGCCGTCGCGCCACAGCGTGGCCGGCATGTGCAGGTGCCCCGTCACCACCACCTCCGCGCGGTAGCGCGTGTGCCAGTCCTCGGTGAGGCGCGTGCCGCACCAGATGGAGAAGCGCGGGATGCGCGGCAGCCGCACATGCTCGTAGCGCAGCGGGTAGTGATTGATGAGGATGGTGGAGCACTCCGGCGGCAGCCGCTCCAGCCGCGCGCGGGTGCGCTCCACGCGCGCGTGGCACCAGGCCTGACGGGTGGGGTAGGGCTCCGGATGCAGGAGCACCTCGTCCGTGCACATCAGGTCGTCCTCCCAGGCCCACTCCAGCGCCTTGTCCGCGGGCACGGTGTCCGGGCGGAAGGTGTAGTCGTAGCCCAGGAACATGGGGACGATGACGCGGGGCGGGCCCTCGCCGGGCCAGCGCGGATACGGGTCCTCCGGCGTGAGCGCGCCGAAGCGGTGGCACAGGTCCACCATGCGCAGGTAGCGCGCCTCGCCCTTCAGCGGAGGCTGTTCGGAGGGCATGGTCCACAGCTCGTGGTTGCCTGGCACCCAGACGACCTGGCGGAAGCGCGCGGTGAGCGTGCGCAGCATCAGCTCCATTTCCGCGAGCGTCTCGCCGACGTCGCCGCCGACGATGAGCCAGTCGTCCGGACGTGGCGCGAGTGCCGCCAGCGCCTCGTGGTTCTCCTTGTGCCGCAGGTGCAGGTCGCTGATGGCGTAGAGCTTCATGGCGTGCGTGGGGGAGTCCCTACCTTAACGCTCCCCGCCGCGCACGCCATGGGAACGCCCGGCCGTCAGCTCAAGGAGGTCAGGAGCGCCAGCACCTGCTGCGGCGGCGCGGCGCGGTCCATCCAGGTGATGCCCTCCTCCCGCAGCCCGCGAGACGGGGGATGCGTGGTGTGCAGCGCGCACGCGGCGCGAGGATGCTGGGCGCGCACGCACGTGAGCAGGCACAGCCCGTCACCATCCGGCAGGCCGTAGCCGCACACCACCACGGACGGCGCCGCTTCCCCCATCAGCCGCTCCGCTTCGCGCACGCCCAGGGCGAAGCGCTTGTCTCCGGGCAGGTACCTGGAGAGCCGCCGCAGCGCGGCCAGCGCACGCGGATCCGCGTCCACGAAGAGGAAGCTGGGTGGGCTGGAGGACTCTCGCATGAAGGCAATGGGTGGTGCGGACGGGCTAGACGCAAGAGGTTGTGTCGCGAAAAGCCTACCCCGGAAGTTCTTGGAAGCCAACCTCTCAAGTCATATCGACATGGGCGAACCCGGTAGGTTAACGACCCCATGGAAAAGACCCTCGCATCCCGGCTCGGAGGCGCGGCCCGCGTCGCCCGCACCCGCCTGAACCTGACCCAGGCGGACGTGGCGGAGCGCATCGGCATCGCCAGTGAGGTCTACGGGCGCCTGGAGCGCGGCCACATGCTGCCCAGCATCCAGACCTTCCGCCGGTTGTGCGTGGTGCTGTCCATCTCCGCGGACGAGGCGCTGGGGCTGAAGCCGTCGCAGGACGTGAAGTGGGCCGCGGAGCCTCCGTCCGACTACGGCGAGTCCGCGGAGCTGCGCCGGCTCCTGCGTCGCGCGAAGCAGCTGGATCGGGGCTCCGTCCGCATCCTCAGCGTGCTGGCCTCACAGTTCAAACCGCGGAGCTGAGGGCGCTCCGGCGCTCATCCGGCCTTCGCCGCGCCGTCCCATCGCGCGAGCCGTTCCCTCAGTTTCCGGACGGAGGGAAAGCCGTTGAAGAGCACCACCTGCGGGTGATCTTCCAGCACCTGCCGCTCCGCCGACTCCTTCGCCAGCGCGCGGTCCACGCCCAGGAGCAGCCCCGCGTCCGGACGCGCGCGCAGCTCCGCCAGCCGGCGTGACAGCGGCGCCGCGTGCCACGGGTGGAACAGCTCCAGCGCGACCTCCTGGCCCGACTTCCGGTGGCGGAAGGTGAGGTCCGGCACGCACAGTCCAGCGGCGCCGGTGTGGCGGGGCAGGGGCGTCAGGTCCAGCGCCCAGGCCTCATCCTCGAAGCCTTCCGCCAGCGCGGCCACCTCCGGCGGCACGTGCCCCAGCGCGGCGGGCAGCGGGGACACCAACGGATCCTCATGGGAGAGCTGGAGCGTGGACCGCTTGCGCGCGTCCTCCAGCACCGCGGAGAGCTCCCAGCGCTCCAGGATGGGAACCACGGAGAGGAAGCTCGCGAGCTGCAGGCCGTACTTCTTCTGCAGGGACAGCATGGCGCCGGGGCCCTCCACCTCCAGGGCCCAGTCCTCGCCGTCGCGCCGCACCTCCGCCACCAGCCGGCAGAACTTCAACCAGCGCAACAGCTTGCGCACGCGCAGCAGTTCCGGCGACCGCGCGCGCAGGGTGAGGCGCCGGGCGTTGAGCAGCGGCCCCTGCGCGAGCGCCAGGTTGTAGCGGTCCAGGAGTCCCTGCGGAGTGAGCGCTTCGCCGTCCCAACCGAGCAGCTTCCGGTTGCCGGGCAGGTCCGAGTAGAGCGCCTCGCGCGTGTCCGCCAGCGGCGCGCCCAGGGCCTCCGTGAGGCGCGCTTCGTAGGCCTCCAGCGTGGTGTCCGGCGGAAGGGTGCGCAGCACCTTCGTGCCCACGAGCAGCGTGCGCCAGCGCGCCTCCGTGGCGCCTTCGCCGGCCTCGTCGAAGATGAGCCGGTCGAGGAGCAGCTTCACCAGCCCGCGCGCGACCTTGGGGCGGCTGAACGCTCCGGCCTTGAGGCTGAAGGCCTCCTCTACATCGTCGCGGCTCTGGCCCCGGAAGGACTCCGCGTCCGCGAGCAGCTCCTTCGCGAGCGCCTGGAGGGACGGGTCGTGGGTCTTCACGAAGGAGGGGCGCAGGATGCCTTCGCGCACGCGCGAGGCGAGCAGCTCACGCGTCAGCATCTGGCGATCCCTCCGGCTCCTGGTAGGCGCGGTGTTGCCGGCGTCTTTCGCTGATGCCGCTCTCCGCGGTCTGCGCGGAGCACACTTCGTACAAGAGGGCGCGCTTGCCGGGGCGTTTTCGCAAGATGCGGCCCAGTCGTTGGACGTGTTCGCGCACGCTGCCGCTGCCACTGAGCACCACGCCCACGCGAGCGTCCGGCACGTCCACGCCTTCGTTGAGGACCCGTGAGGTGAGCAGCACCGGCAGCTCCGCGCTGGCGAACGCGGCCAGCAGCGCCTTGCGCTCCGGCAGCGGCGTGTGGTGCGTGAGCGCGGGCAGGAGCAGCTTGCGCGCCAGCGTGTAGACCGTCTCGTTGTCGTCGGTGAAGACGATGGCGCGGTCCTCGCGGTGCTCCAGCAATATCTTCCAGAGCGCGTCCAGCTTGCCGCTGGAGGTGAGCGCGATGCGGCGCTGCTCCCGGTAGCCCCGGTACGCCGCGCGCCCTTCGTCGCTCCGCTGGCTCTGGGCCAGGAAGCGCGCCCAACCCTCCGGCGACGCGAGCGGCACGCCCAGCTTGCGCACGAACGTGATGTAGCGGCCTCGCGCCTCGTCGTAGCGCGCCTTCTCGTCGGGGGTGAGCGGCACCTCGATGCGGCGGACCTCGTAGGGCGCCAGGTACTGGCCCTGGAGCTCGTCGATGCCGGTGCGGTGCACCAGTGGGCCCAGGAGCTCCTCGCACACGCGCTCGCCGCCGTCCGCGCGCTCCAGCGTCGCGGTGAGTCCCAGCCGGTAGGGCGCGAGCGTCCCCTCCGCGATGAAGCGGTAGCTGGGCGCGGGCAGGTGGTGGCACTCGTCGCAGATGAGCAGTCCGAAGCGGTTGCCCGTGAACTCCATCTGCATCGCCGCGGAGTCGTACGTCGTCACCGTGAGCGTCTGCCGGTCGTTGACGCCGCCGCCCACCATGCCCACCGGGGTGGCGAAGTGCTTCGCCAGCACGCCCTGCCACTGCGCCATCAAATCCAACGTGGGCACCACCACCAGCGTGGGCCGCTTCACCCACGCGATGGCCAGCACCGCCAGCAGCGTCTTGCCCGCGCCGGTGGGCAGCTCCACCAGCCCCCGGCCTCCCGCGCGCGTCCAGGCGTCCAGCGCCGCGCGCTGATGCGGAAACGGCTCGATGGGCACCGCGAGGGGCAGCTCCGCCGGCTCGAAGCGCTTCGCGCGGTCCTCGTAGGGCAGCCCGCATTCGCGCAGGCGCAAGACGACGTCGCGGTAGTGCCGCGCGGGCGCGCGGAAGACGCCCGTGCGCGCGTCCTTCTGGAAGAGCGCGTGCAGACGCTCGTCGTCGGGCAGCGTCGGGGCCACCAGCGTGCCGCTGTCGTAGTGCAGCTCGGTGAGGGGGGAGGGCAGGGGCTCGATGGCGGACGCTCGGGACTCTGGGGGAACCGACGTGGGGGGAGACTCGCGCGGGATGG